>NZ_JBIMEV010000014.1:0-95167 GCF_051262595.1 Salipaludibacillus sp. CF4.18 | reverse complement strand
CAATTAGGTAGTCTATCTTTATTAATGTCTTCTTTGTTTTAAATATTGTACCCGTGAGGATTATTTTTCTGCCATTTCCATGAGTCACGGCACATTTCTTCCATCCCTTTTTCTGCAGCCCATCCAAGACCTTCTTTTGCATTTCTAGGATCTGCATAACAGACGCCAATATCTCCGGGTCTGCGATCAACAATTTGATACGGAACCTTTTTTCCGGAAGTTTTTTCATATGCTTGGACCGTTTCTAAAACGCTGTAACCTCTGCCTGTCCCCAAATTATAGACGTTAACTCCTCTAGATTTCTTAATATTCTCCAGTGCCTTTAAATGACCTTTAGCTAAATCAACCACATGGATATAATCTCTTACTCCCGTACCGTCTGTGGTTGCGTAATCATCACCAAAAACTTGAAGTTGAGGCAGTTTTCCAACCGCTACTTGTGATATATAAGGCATTAGATTGTTGGGGATTCCGTTTGGGTCTTCTCCGATTCTCCCGCTTTCATGGGCGCCAATTGGGTTGAAATACCGTAATAATGTGATTCCCCAATCAGAATCAGATACGTAAAGATCCCGAAGAATTTCTTCAATCATTAGCTTCGATCGGCCATAAGGATTCGTAGCACTCAATGGAAAGTCTTCCGAAATTGGCACACTTTCTGGCAAGCCGTAAACCGTGGCGGAGGAACTAAATACAATATCTTTCACACCATTCTCTTTCATGACTTCACAAAGCATCAGCGTGCCAGTTATATTGTTATGAAAATAATACAGAGGTTTTGCAACGGACTCTCCAACAGCTTTTAAGCCTGCAAAATGAATGACAGCATCAATTGCTTCGTTTGTAAACACGTCTTGAATATTCTCCTTATGTAACAGGTCTCCTTCATAAAAAGGAAAGTCTTTTCCTGTAATCTCTTTTACTCGTTTGATGGATTCAAACTTACTGTTCGATAAGTTATCTAAAACGACGATATCATACCCCGCATTTAGTAATTCGACACACGTGTGAGTCCCGATATAGCCTGCACCACCGGTAACTAAAATTGCCATGTCATTTCCCCCTGCCTTATTTTCGAATAAACTCTTTTCAACATTTTACCATATATTTTATGGATAAGGTCATTATCAAGGGGAAATTAAAAATGATTAACAAAGCAACTTATATGTTTTGAATGAATGTTGACTTTGGAATGAATAGAACCAATAAATAAAGAGGCTGATAATAGATTCAGCCTCTTTGCCTATTAAAGTAAAGTTTCATTTTCATTTGACAAGTTAACTTTGGATTAATCGGTGTCATAGGAATGGGTAGGCGGATACATAACTTGTCCATTATTGTTAGCTTTAGAGTAGAGAAAAGGCAGAATTTTTTGCAATTGCAGAACCGAATGATTCAATTGATCCAGCTTCTTTTCAATACGGTAAAGTAAATAAAATGTCACAACAATAGGAAATCCATATTCTCCAATGGCACTCAACCATAGTTCCATGTTTGTTTTCTCCTTTCGTTGTGGGTAAAACCAGAGAGGGAATTCTCTCCGGTTTCATTTAGTAAAAATAGCGTACGTTTAACTTACACATCAATCTCAATTGTTTCCACATTTCGTTCGACAAGTCGAGCCCCTCGTTTTGCAACAAGATCTCCTTTCGCAGAAGTTAATGCTCCTTGCGCAATAATGATATCCATTGCACTGGATATTGCAGCAGCATCAACCGGTTCGATCGGATCATCCAAGCCGATTGTCACATTTCCTTTAAGCGTATCAGTAAATAGTAATTCCAAGCGTTTA
Organism: Salipaludibacillus sp. CF4.18; assembly: GCF_051262595.1. Classification (NCBI taxonomy): domain Bacteria; kingdom Bacillati; phylum Bacillota; class Bacilli; order Caryophanales; family Bacillaceae; genus Salipaludibacillus; species Salipaludibacillus sp. CF4.18. Next base: position 93,375 of record NZ_JBIMEV010000014.1, on the reverse strand, counting down.
GCCATGGTCGTTCACCTCCTTTTTTGAAAGAATGTTTTAAAAATTAGGCGTTTAATTCATACATGTTGTGTCGTTCGACTTTATCCAGCTCAAACTTTGTGAGAGAGGATAATGCAATGGCTGTCTGGTAAACTTCTGCGTCGGCCGCACTCGGTTTTACATTTTGAAAATTGCGCGTCTGAAACTTCAGGTTCCCTTTTTCATCAAACCCGATATTAAAAGTAAGAGACAAGCGCGAGTCTAAGGCGTTGTTCATCGTGATCACCTCCTTTCGTTAAACAAGTACACGTAAAAGCTGAAAAAGGAGGAGGAGTAGAGGGAGATTTTTGTTCGTAGCCAGATTGAACGAAAAATATTTGAATTTTGCAGAAATGGGAAAGGTGTCTGTCATATGTGTGGAGTTAAATAGAGTCGTTTAGCGACATTCATGTAGAATATCCTTCAATGAATGGCGCTATAGGAAGCTAAAAAATACTGAAACCTTTGCCAAATTTCATCCTCTGAGGTTGGTGATAGGTGAGATGGCTTGTTATAATGAAAAAAACAGGTAGTGAAAGGAAATGAAAATGGGTCCAAATATATGTAGATATTGTTTTAAAGAAATTAAAGATCGAGATCAGCTAATAACAGCATCGAATTTTTTCCGAATCAAACCTTTTCATTATGTGTGCTTTTATGAGTTGGAGAAAGAAGTAAGCAGCTTATGGGGGTTTTGGAAACCTTTGAATGGTGTGTCAGGTAACACAAGAGCAATCATTATGGGGGCGATTGCCGTGTGGTTGTTGGCAACAGAGTCACTCGGGGATATTGGGGATATAATTGGGGTCATTGCACTTTATTCCGTTATTATTAGAATAATGTCCTACATCTTCTTTGAAAAGAAAATCCCAAACCTCACGAAACGAAGCTGAAGGGAAGCTGAAGGGACGGTTCTCTGCTTCCTACTGTTGTGGAAGCCTTAATTAAACAATGAAGCATTATGTTTAAGCCAGCAATAATCGGGTATTTCTAACAAGTGAAATAGAAGCAATAACTATATCTTGCTTGTTAGGAGGCAATAGAAAGTGGACTCGTTAAACTTAAAAAAGTTATTAGTTGAATTTAAAAATACAGCATCTAAAAATCCAGAAATTGACGCACAAGAAATGGTACAACATATTGGAAATAGACTGCAAGATCTACAGCCGAAGCAAAAGAGATAGTTATTTCTATATAAACCGGCGCAAAAATAAAGTTCAACCTAGCAGTCATAAGTTAAATTTATTCTTATAGGATACAATAAAACCCGGAGAGAAGGCTCTCCGGGTTTTTCTTACACATCAATCTCAATTGTTTCCATATTTCGTTCGACAAGTCGAGCTCCTCGTTTAGCAACAAGATCTCCTTTCGCAGAAGTCAATGCTCCTTGAGCAATGATGATATCCATTGCACTGGAAATTGCAGCAGCATCAACCGGTTCGATCGGATCATCCAAACCGATCGTTACATTTCCTTTAAGCGTATCAGTAAAAAGTAATTCCAAGCGTTTAGCCATGGTCGTTCACCTCCTTTTAAAGAATGTTTTAAAAATTAGGCGTTTAATTCATACATATTGTGTCGTTCGACTTTATCCAGCTCAAACATTGTGAGAGAGGATAATGCAATCGCTGTCTGGTAAACTTCTGCATCCGACGCACTCGGTTTTACATTTTGAAAATTGCGCGTCTGAAACTTAAGGTCTCCTTTTTCATCAAACCCGATATTAAAAGTAAGAGACAAGCGTGAGTCTAAGGCGTTGTTCATCGTGATCACCTCCTTTCGCTAAACAAGTACAAGCGGCAGGGGAAAAAGGGGGAGGGAGGAGGAAATAATTTTGAATGAGAGATTATAAATTCTGCGGAGTTTTACAGCTATGCTACTAGAGGCACTAAAAAACAGGCCCAATACGAGGGCCTGTTTATAGAGGTTTTATCACGTTTTTCTATGCGCATTGCCTGTCCTTCATTGGAACTAGATATAGAATATTATTTACTCAAAAGCAGTCTCATGAAATTCGTACAGTAAACGTGCGTCGCTTTCATTCATTTGTATTTCCTTTACCATCACATTTGGATTGGCGCTTAACCACATGCTAACCTGCTCAAAAATTGTTGCGCATGTCAAACTAGGTTTGGAACGGGTATCAAACGTTATTAGTTTCATAAAAATCACCTCAATGAAAATAGTATATATATAGTTTAAACCTTTCATCATTAGAAGGTTGTTGAACGATGTTTTAAAAAATGTCTAAATTTGTTTCAGATGAAATTCGCGGTGATTCCTGACTTAGTATGAGTGAAAATAGTCTTGTCCTTTGCCTTACTAACCACACACGACTGGCTCTATACTAATAAAAATACTAACAAACTGCAACAAAACCATAAAAACAACCACAAAAAAGTCCAAGAACCTCCTAAGAGGCGCTTGAACTTTTTAAACTGCCAGGATTAAGTTACCCCAATACAGCCTTATCGTTAGTCATTTTCTCACCGCGGATTCGTTGGAACTCTTGCAATAGTTTTTCGATCGTTAGATTTTGCTTGTCTTCACCTGAGACATCCAGAATGATCTGCCCTTTATCCATCATGATCAGGCGGTTACCAAGATCCAGTGCCTGCTGCATGTTATGAGTAACCATTAGAGTCGTTAAGTTGAATTTTTTTACAATATCAGCGGTCAGTTTAGTGATCAATTCCGCTCTGGAAGGGTCCAGTGCAGCAGTGTGCTCATCGAGTAACAGCAATTTTGGTTCAGTAAATGTCGCCATTAATAACGAAAGTGCTTGGCGTTCACCACCAGATAACAGACCAACTTTAGCCGAAAGACGATTTTCGAGACCTAAGTTCAACGTTTCTAAATATTCACGGAAAATTTCTTTGCGTTTTTTGGTCACCCCTGTTTTAAAGGTGCGCTTTTTATTACGTGAATAAGCCATCGCCAGGTTTTCTTCGATTGTCATTGACGGGGCACTACCTGCCATCGGGTCCTGAAACACACGCCCAATCATTTGTGACCGTTTGTATTCAGGGAGATGGGTCACCGTTTTGTCATCTATGATCACATCTCCAACGTCTGGGAGCAATGTACCTGATACAACATTCATCATCGTTGATTTACCAGCACCATTACTGCCAATAATCGTTAAAAAATCGCCAGGTACCAACGTAAGATTAATGTTTTCTAACGCATTTTTTTCATCAAGCGTTCCTTCATTAAATGTAAGGTTTATTTGATTAAGATGTAACATTGTTATTGCCTCCAGTACTACGGGCTTGTAACTTTTCCATCGTTGCTCGTTTTCTGAACCGTCTGCGTTTTTCTTTTTGTGCATCAATCATTTTCGGCGTGACTAGTGCAGCGATAACGATAATTGCCGTTATGAGTTTCATATCACCCGTATCTAAAAAATCGGCGCGAAGTGCTAACGTTACAACTAGTCGATACACAATCGCCCCACCAATAACCGCAAGTGTGACTCTTGCAATCGTTTTTGTACCGAAAAGTGCCTCACCGATAATAACGGAGGCAAGACCAATCACGATCATACCAATTCCCATACCTACGTCTGCAAAACCACCAAGTTGGGCGACCAGTGCACCAGAAAATGCAACAAGTGCGTTCGACAAACCGAGACCAAAGATATAAAGAGAGTCAGTGTTTGCAGAAAAACTACGAATCATTTTTTTGTTATCACCAGTTGCTCTCAGTGCTAATCCTACCTCTGTTTTTAGAACATGATCCGTTAAGAACTTCACGATTAAGACAACGACTAAACCTAAAAAGAGGATGCCCCATGTGCGTGGAAATATTTCTAGTCCCATAGATGCAAGTATTCCGTTTAAAAAACCATCTAAACCAATGGATTCCGAAAACGATCTAACTTGGGTGAACATGGTTGTCTCATTTAATAATGGGACGTTGGATTTCCCCATTATTCTGAGGTTAATGGAATACAGGGCAATCATCATTAAAATCCCTGAGAGTAAAGGATTTACTTTTCCTTTTGTATGCAATAATCCTGTAACACAGCCTGCCGCAAACCCTGCAAAAATAGCGACTACTGTAGCAATAATCGGGGATTGTCCATTAACAATCAATACTGCTGCAACCGCTGCCCCTGTGACAAAACTTCCATCCACAGTTAAGTCAGGGAAATCCAGCACCCGGAAGGAAAGATAAACACCGAGTGCCATTAACGCATATATAATTCCTGATTCAACTGCTCCAAATGATGCAATAAACATTAAATTCCCTGCCTTTCTATAAATCTATATATAAGAGAAGCACGTGCAGGAACGTCTGCACGTGCACTGGTATTTCTAGGTTACGCGTTTTTATTATTCCATTAGTTCTGCTTGATCGTCCCAATCAGCATTCCATTCAATCGCTTGAGCATCTGCTGCTTCTCGATTAATGAACAATTGCATATCAGCTGGATACTCGGCAGGAATATCAGCTGTTGTTTTTTCGCCGCTAAGTATTTCAGCAGCCATTTCGCCAGTACGGTACCCGATAGAATGATAGTCAATACCAAATGTAGCAAATCCTCCTCTTTCAAGGGAGTCAGGTTCACCGACAATAAGTGGAATATCGTAATCATTGGCAGTTGCAACAACCGTTTCGAGTGCTGATACAACGGTGTTATCTGTAATAATGAAAAGAACATCTGCTTCCCCGATAAGAGAATCGGCAGCTTGTTGTACTTCTGCTGAGGTGGAAACACTGCGTGTCAAGGCTTCAAGAGTGGTGCCTTCCACTGCAGCTTCAACAGCTTCAATCTGGGCAACGGAATTTTGTTCCCCGGAATTATAGATTAGGCCGACAGTGGAATCTGCGAAATACTCATCGATAAACGATACCGTTTTTTCGATTGATTCAGGATGGAGATCGAGTACTCCAGTAATATTTTCTCCTGGCTGATCCATAGATTCAATTAGTCCAGCACCTACTGCGTCAGTGACAGATGTGAAAATAATCGGAATTTCCTCTGATGCTTGTAATGCTCCTTGGGCACTTGGCGTGGAGTTTGCGAAAATCAAGTCAACGTCATCAGCAACGAAGTTATTTGCAATGGTTGCTGCATTGTTCGGATCACCTTGAGCGCTTTGAAGGTCAAAAGTAACTTGCTCGCCTTCAACAAAGCCGTTGTCTGCTAAACCTTCTTTAAATCCTTCATAAGCAGCATCTAAAGATGGATGTTCTACGATCTGCGATGCTCCGATATGTACCATTTCGGCTTCATCTGCTCCCGAGTTAGCATTTGTATTTGCTTCCTCATTTGCGGATGCATTTTCTTCTTCTACTGCTCTATTTGTATTATTTTCTACGTTAGCATCCGTGTTTGGATCTTCATTTGTACCACAGGCAGCTAACAATAAACAACTCATCAAAGCTGTTCCAATACGTACGTCCCATTTCTTCTTCATTATATTTCCCCCTACATCTGCTAGTCAGAATTTTTTAAATGATTACACTCCATCATAATATAAGATAGGGGAGATGTAAACGTAAATTTTTGCCACTTTAAAGTAGTAGAGAGTGCTAGAGGTTTATTAGAAAGTGAGAGGCGCGCGAAACGAGTGAGAGTGATGGGTCGCGAAGATATCAGCTTTCATCGTGCTAACTAAAGTAATAGCGATGAAATATACCGTTTTACAAAAAAAGGAGTTATCAAATGCTGATAACCCCTTCTCATATTTTGTTAGCCGATCCACTGAGCAATCGAAAACAATACCGGAATGCCGAAAATCAAGTTAAATGGAAATGTGATGCCTAACGCTAATCCGAGATAAATAGATGGATTAGCATCAGGGACACTCGTTTTCAAGGCTGCAGGTGCAGCGATATAAGAAGCACTTGCCGCTAAAACACCCATTAATGTAACTCCTCCTAAGGAAAGCCCGGTTGCAGAACCGACTAATATCCCCAAAACACCAAAAAGAAGCGGGACACAAATTCCAAATACAACTAGTTTGAAGCCGTGTTCTTTAATCAAGTCGAGTCGTTCTCCGGCCATGATTCCCATGTTTAAGAGAAACAATAAGAGAAAGCTGTTGTATAAATCAATGAATAGCGGTTGAATCACTGGAAGACTATCTTTGCCTACGACTAAACCGATGACTAAACTTCCCATCAATAACAGTACACTTTTACTGAAGAGACTTTCTTTTAGGACTTCTTTATTAATGAACGTAGAAGGAGCTGTAGCAACAATGCCTACTTTTTGCTGTAAAACGAAAGGCTGTTGCTTTGTATTTTTGATCGCACCATAAACGCATAGCGCAACAAGGATTGCTGGAATTTCCATTAACACAACCATGGCATTCATAAAACTCTCATAGCTAGTTCCCTGGTTCCCTAAAAATGTGATTGCTGCGCCATAGGTGACAATACTGACGGAGCCGTAAGTTGCAGCTAGCCCGATCGCATTCGCACTATCCATTTTCATTGTAAAACGAAGGATAATTAATGTGAGTATTGGTGTAGCGATACCTAAAAAGAGTGTTCCAATGATTGGCTGAATGACGGTGTCGAAGCTGTAATTAGAAAGTTCGATTCCACCCTTAAGACCAATTGCTATCAATAAATAAATACTTAATGTTTCACTCAACCCCTTAGGGAATTTTAAATCTGATTTAAAAATAGAAGCAATGATTCCTAATACAAAGAATAAAACGACTGGTGAAAGTATGTTTTGTGTGATTATATCCAGCATGATTTTCCTGTCTCCTTTATTATCATAGATTATGTTAGGGGTTGAATCAGCTTTGTACGATCGATTTCAGCCCCATCTCCTCTTTAAATAAAAAAACCGACAAGAGAAAGGAAGGTGCAAGTTGCACATTTCTTCATCATTGTCGGTTTATCAATTACTCACCTTAATTAGAGGTTTTTAACGTGATCTCCCTGTATATTGGTTATGTCAGTTTTTTTTCAAGATTCTCTTTCAGCATAAAAACGATTATCCGTTCACCCTTATGAACGCTAATATCTGTGTGAAAACTCTCAACAACTTCACTTGTTATTTGGTGAATAATAGTCTTAATTTGATGATTCCCTTTTTCGATTAAACTGGCTCGCATGTTTTTGATATCCAATAGACCTTGTTGGTCTTTAGCAAGCTCTTGTTCCGCCGGGGTTAGGATTCCTTTTAGAATCACAATAACCATATTACGAACAATATCCGTTTTGACATTGACCGATCCACGACCAAAATATTCTTTTTCCCATTGTGTTAATGCTTTACTGATTTCCGATTCCATTACACTTTTTCTGACTTCCAACTGTGCCACATTAAGCCTCCTCTATCATAAAAAAAGGTATACTCTTTTTTAGATAACATCATATCTAAAGAAAAGTATACCGATAATTTTTAATCTCCGTCTTAAAACAACAGACTGAATTTTCACATTATCAATAAGTTCTATTCATAATATGCTCATTCGTCCAAGCTTTAATCGTATATTTTCAACTATTGGATTTATTAAGCTAATATTATATTATGAAGAAATTCGATTTTTGTCAACATTTATTTCTATAGAGATAACTAGAATACCAGAATTTATAATTGGTGTTTCTACATTGATATCTATTATCAGCCTATGTTTTCAACAAAAAGAACAAGGGACTTAAGTGCTTCATAGTAAGAATCCAAATCATTCCTAGGGTTCCTGTAGTTCCGGTGAATTTCTAGTTGCATTGCCTCGGTTTGATAATGGTTCCATGTGTGTTTTGTAACCGTTCCTTCCGTGCTCGCTGGGAAGGTATCATTCTCATAAACACGGTTTATATTATTACCGGAAAAAATAGTAGTTATTCCTTCTACCCATTCGTTCCTTACTGTTTCGCCATAGTTTGTCCCAATATCAACATCAAAATCTCTGTTTTCAGCTGCCCCATGTAAATCCAGTACCAAATCCACATCATGTTCCTCGATAATTTCGCCTATTTTTTCTTTATACGTTCCACCAATCACGTAATTCCCATCTTCACCTTCATACGTGCTGAAAATGACGTGTGCTCCCGTAAACTCTTGTACCATCAGAGCCATAGAGCCAGTATAGATGTCTGCATCCTTTTTATCGCCATCTCTTCGATGACTAGTTGCATGTGGAGCGGATATTAAAACGTTAACTTCACCTGTACCTTCAATGAATACGGCTTGTTCCTCAGCATCTATGTCTCCTTTGTAAGAGTTGTCAGAGAAACGTTTTTCGTATTCATAAAGCTGCGTTTCAAGATTACCTGATTCAAACGCTTTTTGTACTTTCTCTTCGCCTTCCCGGGTATGTATTTCAAAGGGGGCTTCTTTCGCATCATTCTCTACTGAACCTTCAGAATTTTCATCGACGCTATTTCCCGCACAACCAATCATGGAGATCATTGAACCTAGGGCTAGTAAAACCAAGTATCTAATTCTCATCACTCCTAAACCGTGCTAATTAATTTCTATAAATTATCATTTTACCACAGAAGTAAATTTGCTCGCTACAACGGAGGAGATGAGGTTTTTGATTAGATTAAATGGTTAGGAAAGTGTGAAGTTGATGACTAGCGATATTTAGAAGAATTAGCGCAGGGTGAGTTTAGCATAGAAGAAGAATAGTTTCATTCAGAAGAGGTTGGGCAGAACGAATGTAGCTAAGAAGAGGAATAGCGCCATTCGGAGGAAGTCAGAGGGGCGATTGTAATTAAATAATGCGGACAGTAACGCTCAAGCTGAAGGGATACACACCAATGTAACCAAATGAAATTAAAATTGACTTTAGCACTATTCCCACGTCTGAATGGACCTTACATGTTATGTCTTATTTGAATAATACGTTTGTTTTCCAATTCCAATGGCTTCAAATTTATTAGCAAGGATAGTTCGGATGGTTTTTTTTGATGCGATAGTGCCACACCATTCAAAAATAATATTGGTAGTTAGCTTTAATTCCGGAAAAAGCAAAAGGAACTCGTCTAAAGATCTGTTTACTGCCGAAACAATAGTTTCACGGTGCGCACAAGATTCACATACTAAGCTTCTTTCGGAATTCTTCTTTAATCAATTGGTTGAAATTATATTCCGGTAGGTTAGGAAAAGGATACTTGGCGAGGGCATAAGATATTAACATGTCTGACAAGTCATAGCACTGTTGGGGTAGCTTAAAATTAGGTGATGTACTATTTAATTGATGGACAAACTTTGATATTTGAGTAGGTAAAATAACAGGTAAATCTTTGGAGGCATGGAAAAGGGTAAACTCTAAATTAGGAAATACGACGAGTGGTTTTATTTCGAATTGTGTTTGATTTAATTTTGAAAGAAGTTGTCTAAACAATGTTTCACAGCGATAAAGTTGAAGGGTTGGATCTTTGGTCAGAGAATCAATCGAGTTATACCATTTGCCATGTCTAATTTGATACTCCCCTGAATAGTTTTTCACTTCAAATAGATATAGTGTAGAAGGCGAAATTAACAATGTATCTATTTGAAAGTATTCATTATTTAATTCAAATAACAGGCTTCTTAAAATGATTGAGTCTACGGAAATACCTTTGAGATACGAATCGAAATGTAATTCTCCTTCCAATCCCTTTTTATGATTACGCATTATTTTAATGAAATTTGCTGGGAGCATCATCCGAGAGTGCAAGTGCTGAAGCATGAGGAGTTCGTGAGGGGGATTACGCGGTGTTTTAAATACCATGGGCATCATTCCTATTATATATTTTAAAAGCAATATAAGAAATAAGATTGCCTGTTAGCTAGATATGCAATCATGGAGCTTTTAATTAAATTATAAACAGTACATCTGAAAATACAAGGGAAAATGATACGTTTTCTAAAAATTTTATGCTCTTATAAAAAGGCGAAGCAGAAGTATAAAGCCAGTGAGCACGCCCAATAGTGAGCGAGTGTCACTAACCCAAGCGATAGTGCCACAGAGCCATCCAATCCGTTTGTGAGTGGAAGGAAAGAGTGTGGATAGTGCCATTCAGAGAGCCGATATGATTAAGTCCGTATAATTGTGTAAAAAGAAAGGCCACTATCAGGGACCCGTGTTACAATGTTTTCGACCAAAAAAACAGATACGGAGGTTATGATAGTGACCCAAATCAATTTTACATTAAATTTAGAAGATCTTAAAGAAAAAATCCAGGAAAGTACACTGGAAGCTACCGTTAAAGCTTCAACTACAATGGCGCTTAATGAACTCATGAAGAAAGAACAGGAAGAACATTTACAGGTTGATGCTTATGAACGTTCTTCGAAACGGAAAAGTTATCGAAATGGCTCCTACGAACGCTCGCTTATAACGTCTGCTGGAACCCTTTTGCTCAATGTTCCAAGAACAAGAGATGGGGAATTCAGTCCATCCGTCTTCAAGAAATATGAGCGCATTGACCAGGCTTTTATGCTTTCCATGATTGAGATGGTTGTAAACGGTGTTTCTACGCGAAACGTTCAGAAAATTGTTCATCACTATTGCGGAAAAAAAGTCTCCAAATCTCTTGTTTCTGAATTAATGAAACAGCTGGACCCAGTCGTTGACAAATGGCGGAACCGTCCATTAAATGCTCAGCACTTTCCCTATGTCTATGCGGATGCCATGTATATTAAAGTGCGAGAAGGGGACAGAGTCGTGTCTAAGGCATTGCACATCGCTACCGGTGTCTCTTCTGCCGGGAAGAGAGAAGTATTAGGAATGAAAATTTCAAGCGGTGAATCCACGGATACATGGACGGAGTTCTTCGACGAGTTAAAGGCCAGAGGACTTCAGAGACCTCAACTTGTTATTTCTGATGCTCACGCAGGGCTTGTTTCCTCGATCCGTTCCAGATTTGCAGGAACGTCTTGGCAGCGCTGTTACTTTCACTTATCACGCAATATCGTAGGAGTATTACCGAAAAAAGGTTCGAAAGAGATGAGAGATCAGATCAGGGATATCTTTGATGCACCTACCCTTAAACAAGCACGCGAACGTAAAAATATGCTTATAGAAGAGTATGGGGAAGAGAAAAAATATGAAAAAGCTATGCAACTTCTTGATGAAGCTTTTGATGATTCAACCCAATACTACCAGTATCCTTCTCATCACCATATTTCTTTACGTACCAGTAATAGTATTGAAAGACTCAACCAGGAAGTACGAAAAAGGGAAAAGATTATAAAGATCTTTCCGAACATAGATTCAGCTACAAGACTAATAGGAGCTATTCTCATGGATATTGACGAGGGCTATGCAAATAAAAGAAGCAAGTTTATGACCATGGAAGAAAAGGTTGAACGAAACGAAAAGAAATAATTGGAAAATTTTTGCCCCCTCGGTGGGCACCCCACTAGAAGTTCAAATTCTTAAAAAATTAATTCTAATTCTACACTCATAGAATTTAATATATATACTGGTTGAAACATTGTATATTACTCTTACACATAAATATGGACTTGACTGCCGATATTCCCTTAAAGACACTAAACCGGAACTTAGCGACACTCACAGGACGACCGGGTACCACAGTGGAACCTAAAGGATTTGTGATCAAAAATAAATCATCCTAAAGGTTCATACATGATCCGAAATAGAAAGAAGAACGTTATTTTTTGATACAATTGAATTACCTATTAAATAAAGGATGTGATGGATATGGTAGAAAATATTGATACGCCTGCATTAGTCGTTGATTTGGATAAAATGGATAATAATATCCGAGTTATGAGCGAGAAAGCTAGACAGGCTGGGATTACACTTCGTCCTCACATAAAAACGCATAAAAGCGTGACGATTGCGTTAAAACAATTACAAACTGGGGCTGATGGGATTACCGTAGCTAAACTTGGTGAAGCGGAAGTCATGCACCAGAACGGGATTCATGATATTTTCATTGCCTATCCAATTATTGGTGCGGAGAAATTAACGAGATTAAAAAGGCTGGCAGAAAGAGCAGATATCAAGGTCTCGTTAGATAGCGTCGAAGTGGCCGGTGGAATTTCCACAGTAGGTGCGAGCATTGGGAAGAAAATCAAGGTTTATATCGAAGTAGACACGGGGCTTGGTCGCGTTGGGAAAAAATATGGTGAGGAAACTTTGCGTTTAGTAGAAGAAATTGCCAAACTGCCAAACATTGAAATATATGGTTTAATGACTCACGCTGGACACGCATATGCAGCAAAAAGCCAAGAAGAAATGATCGAAATAACTAGGCAAGAAGGACAATATCTTGTTGAAACGAAGACTTTAATTAATAGCGAATTAGGTTTTGAGATACCTTGTATAAGTGTAGGCTCCTCCCCAACCTCCTATATAGGGGCACATGTTGAAGGTGTAACGGAAATGCGGCCTGGAACATATGTTTTCAACGATGCAAAGTTGGTAGACCTCGGACTTGTGACAGAAGAAGATTGTGCGCTTTTGATATACGCCACTGTAGTGAGTAGGCCTGCAGAAAACCGTGCGATTATTGATTCTGGTTCGAAAACATTGACGTCGGATAAACGAATTTTTGGTGATGGATATGGCTTAATAAAAGGAAAAAATGGTTTAACAGTAAGTTGGTTATCGGAAGAACATGGAGTCATCAATGTACCTGAAGGTGTTGACTTGAAAATTGGCGACGTACTAGAAATTATCCCTAATCATGTTTGTCCAACGGTTAATCTGGTAGACGAACTAATAGGAATTCGGAATGGTGAGATTGAAGAGGTGATCGCAGTAACGGCTAGAGGAAAGAATAAATAAAGAGGAGATTTATAAAAAGCTAGCTAATATATTCTGCAAAACAAGGACCAGTATAATTGCATACTGGTCCTTGTTTTTTTGCTTTTTAAGTCTTTTATAATGAGCATTAAGAACCGGTAAAGAAGGGTTTCATAAAATTTGTTACATGCATTAGTTTCCAAACGAACTTTCGGACGATCAATATCAATTTTTAATTTGCTGGTTATATTGCGAGAATAATCGAATGTCTAGAAAAATCAGGTATTATAGTCTACTTATTCAAGCGAAAAAACGTATAATTCATGAGATATACCGCTGGAGTTCCAATATTTGTCATACTGCGATACATTACTCCTATTTTCACTTTGAATTCAACATTTTTATACCATATAGAACAAATACATTCTTTTAGGTGTTTTAGTGTTTTGTGATATTTATTTAACATTTTTTATATTTTAACTGAAAAAAAGCCGTGCTATGGTTGTGAAAGGGTTTTCATTATACTTGTGGAATTAGATCAAAATTAATGGGATGCTGTCAATAACAAACGGAAAAGTTACTAGTCTCTGGCTAATTGATCTAACCGAAGCTTTATCACCGAATTCATTTAGGCTTTGCTTTGGTGTCAAGCTAGCTCTGTTATTAACTGAATATATTCTATGTATTGAATATTCTGTTTTTAAAACCTAATAATTAAAGCGCTTACTGAATAGACTTTATTTCAATTAGGAGGTGACTGAAATATTCTAGGAATAAAAAATAATTTGGAGGGATTTCATGTATAAAAAGAATTTTGTAGTGTTTATGATTGTTGTCTTATTCATATCTACGTTCGGAAATGTTGGTTCGTTTAATCAATCAACAGCAGAGGCCAATGATGTTGACCAGCAAAGTTTTCGATTTGATTTTGGGACAGGCCCAGTAGCAGAGGGCTACACGCAGGTTACGAATACGATGGTATACGATAGTCAAATTGGCTACGGGATTGATAAGAATGTAGCTGAGCGAGATCGCGGAGCACCAGATGATCTCAGACGTGATTTCATTCTTGATGGGGATTATGAATTTATGGTTGATATTCCTGACGGGGAGTATTTTGTCAGAATTATTGCAGGGGATGACATTGCTTTTAACCGAACTGGTTTTACGGTTGAAGGAGAAGATCAAGGTAATAACTCTTCAAGCGCTGGCGAATATGCAGAATTAACTACTATGACGACAGTATCAGACGAGCAGTTAAACATCGACATCAGAGAAAATGGTCGGATTAACGGGCTTGAAATTATCCCAATGTCTGAACTAACAGGTTTAGAGGTTGAGAGCAAATCACTTGGAATCCAAGAATCAGTTAGTTTAACTTGGGACGATAACGATGCAGCTGTAAGCTACCAGGTTTATCGAAAAGCCGAAAGTGAAGAAACGTTTTCTAAGATAGGTAGTAGTGATACAAATAATTATACAGATGAAACGGTAGAACTAGGGTACTCCTATACCTATGCAGTAACACTAGTGAATGAACAGGGAATTGAATCATCAAACAGCAATGAGGTCAAGGTTGACATGTTTGATGAATCGGTCACAGTTCCGGCGGCGCCCGGTAATCTTGAAGTGGAAGACGCTACTGACGAATCTGTGTCTATTTCTTGGAGCGATACGGGTGAAGCAATTAAATATTACGTCTACAGATCAAGATTTGAAGATGACGGATACTCAAAAATTGGTGTGACTGAGGAGTCTGCATTTACAGACGATTCGATACTCACATTTGCACATTATTATTATAAAGTTCGAGCCGTCAATGAAGGAGGCTTATCCGAATACTCACAGTCTCTAGAATCACCAATTGTCGCTGAACGATTGCGGCAAATGGAAAAGTTAAATCGTGCACCAGTTGCGGTTGATACTGAAGATGGGATTTATGTCGGGTGGAAAATGCTCGGTACGGACCCACAAGAAGTGAGTTTTGACTTGTACCGTGATGGTGAAAAAATCAATGATACTCCTATTACAGAGAGTACGAACTATCTTGATGAGGGTGGGACGGTATCATCCACTTACCAAGTTCAAGTCAATAATGGTAGTGGTGAATCAGAAACGGAAACATTTGAAGTATGGAATGAACAGTTTTCTAGTATTCCGCTTGATAAGCCAGAAGGTGGAACGACTCCCGATGGTGTAGATTTTGAATACTCCGCAAATGACGCGAGTGTGGGAGATGTTAACGGAGATGGTAACTACGAGGTCATTTTAAAGTGGAATCCGTCTAACGCAAAAGATAATTCACGACCAGGGTATACCGGGAATGTTTATATTGATGCGTATACATTGGAAGGAGAAAGGCTTTGGAGAATTGATGCAGGAAAGAATATCCGAGCTGGGGCTCATTATACACAATTTCTAGTCTATGATTTTGATGGAAACGGAAAATCAGAAGTGGTCATTAAAACAGCTGATGGTACTGTAGACGGACAAGGAACGGTGATTGGAGATGCAGATGCCGATCATCGAAATAGTGCGGGATATATATTAGAAGGAGATGAATTTTTAACGATTTTTGATGGAGAAACAGGGGCAGCGCTCGATACAATTGATTATAATCCACCAAGAGGAAATGTAAATGACTGGGGTGATGGATACGGAAACCGAGTCGATCGTTTCCTAGCTGGAGTTGCTTACTTGGATGGGGAAAGTCCAAGCATTGTCATGGCAAGGGGTTATTACACAAGAGCGGTTCTTGCAACGTATGATTTTAAAGATGGAAAATTACAGGAAAACTGGGTTTTTGACAGTGATGAAGAAGGTATTGGTGCTTACGCGGGACAAGGAAATCACAGTTTATCCATCAACGATGTAGATGGGGATAGCTATGATGAAATTGTTTATGGTGCAAGTGTCATCGATCACGATGGAACAGGGCTTTATTCGACTGGTTGGGGCCATGGAGATGCGGCTCACGTTAGTGACTTAAATCCTAATCGCAGTGGACTCGAAATATTCCAACCTCATGAAAGTTCAGGATCGCCAGTTGGTTATGGCATTCGAGATGCTGAGACTGGCGACTTGCTGTGGGGAGTGGAGACTGGATCTGATGTAGGTCGCGGTCTTGCTGCGGATATTGATCCAAGATATGATGGAGCAGAGCTTTGGGCTTCTGATAGTTGGGATGGAAGCAGTGGTGGTAGTGGTTTATTCTCTGTAGAAGGGGAGCGAATTACAGATAAGTCTCCAGCTTCTATTAACCATGCAGTATGGTGGACTGGTGACTTATTACGAGAACTACTAGACCATGATTTTGCTGAAGGCAGCGATACGTATGGGGTAGGACGAATTGACAAATGGAATTGGGAGAGTGAACAGTTAGAAAATGTTCTTACTCCAGAAGGCACTCGTACAAGTAATGGTACGAAAGGAAATCCAACGTTGCAAGCCGATTTATACGGAGACTGGAGAGAAGAAGTGATTTGGGCTTCTGCTGATAGTGAAGAGCTTCGTATTTATACGACAACGGACGTGACAGAAGAAAGAATTTTCACATTGATGCACGATCCTACGTATAGACTAGGTGTAGCATGGCAAAATGTGGCTTACAATCAGCCTCCACATACAGGATTTTTCCTCGGACATGGTATGGAAACACCTTCTATGCCAGCGATAACGACGGGAGATGAAGCCAGCTTTGCCAATCTAACTTCACTAACAGAAGAATATGTTTTAGCGAATAGCGGTAAAAAAGGAAAAGTGAACGGATTTCTTGCAAAAGTGAATGAAGCTAAGAGTTCAGATGAAAAAGGAAACATAAAAGCACGGAACAACCAACTTGGTGCGTTTATTAATCACGTGGAAGCACAAACTGGGAAAGCACTTACCGAAGAACAAGCTGAAGTTTTAATAAATATGGCACATCAATTGCAAAAATAGTGTGTTTAGGAAAGAAGCTGCCCAATTTGGGTAGCTTCTTTCCTTTTAAATTTTCCAGGAACTATACTTTCTGAACGTAAGAGGATGCTAGGACTAATCCATTTTCCTTTTTCGAACTAAATTCTATCGATAATGCACGTATCTTTCTAACAAACAGCACGTTTCTCCTATAGAAACAGCACGTTTCTCCTATAGAAACGTGCTGTTTCTATAGGAGAAACGTAATTTATCGTCATTCGCTCGATTTTCAATAGCGTTCTAAACTGAAATTACCGCGGAATAAGCGGAAGCGCGCTTCCAAGCAGGAGACATCCCTTGGAGAAAATGGAGACAAGAAATGATTATGAATTTGAGGAAATTTGCGAACAGTTTATGCCGATGATTTATGGGCTCATTCGCAAGTGGAATTTAGGCATGGAAAAAGACGAGTATATTCAAACTGGAAGAATTGCATTGTATGAAGCTTGGGTAAGACATGATGAACAACTTGGCGCTTTCCCGGCGTATGCGAAAAGCTATGTATATGGACGGATCCAGCAGTCACTCGAAAAAAAGGAGCGGTGGAACTCCAGACATGTCGCCACGGAACCGTTTATCATGAGTGAAACAAGTCTTCTAATTGTTGGGAAAGAAGAAGAGTTGCTGGTTTTGCAAGATTGGCTTTCGCGAACAAGCTTAAGCCCAAGAGAAAAAGAGTGGGTACGCGAAGCCTTGTTCTATGGGATTAAACCAACAGAAATAGCGGAATCAAGAAACGTTTCTGTTTCTACTGTGAAAACGTGGCGGAAAACTGCCTTGAAAAAGTTACGTGCAGAAGGTTTTGATTTTACGATTTAAAGTAATTTGACAGCTATCTTTACGCCACACGCATCAAGGGAAGCTCGATCCCTTTCGAGTAGCACCTACACGCATTTCGTAGGTGCTACTCGGGGTGCCTTTAAAGATCACACTGTATTTAATAAAAGACGCTTTGCGTTTTTCTTATATATCGAGACAAATCATAAGCTTTAAAAATATATTAGAAGGAATTAATGCCAATCATTAGTAAAATGTTTCAGGTTTCACTGTAAGGTGGTAAACTTGCGATATAATATAAGGGTAAATATATACATAGTAGCAGCGGGACACAAAAGATCTTTTAATGAAGAGGATGTGGATAAAGAGAATGAAAATCGCTGTGGCTGGAACAGGTTATGTAGGGTTATCGAATGCAGTCTTACTAGCTCAAAATAGTGAAGTAGTTGCAATTGATATCATTAATGAAAAGGTGGACATGATCAATCGAAAGGAGTCTCCGATCGTAGACCGCGAGATAGAAAAGTTTTTGACAACAAAAGATTTAAGTCTTGTTGCTACGATGGATACCAATGTGGCATACCAAGATGCTGAGTTTGTCATTATAGCAACTCCGACCGATTATGATCCTGTAAAAAACTACTTTAATACATCTACAGTTGAAAAAGTTATCGAAACGGTAATGGCCATAAATTCAGATGCAGTGATGGTGATTAAATCCACGGTTCCAGTAGGGTACACTCAAGAAATTAAAGCAAAGTATAAAACTGATAATATTATTTTTTCCCCGGAATTTCTCAGGGAAGGAAAAGCTCTCTATGATAACCTCCACCCATCACGAATTATCGTTGGAGAAAAATCAGACCGGGCAGAGAAATTTGCGAGTTTATTAGTGAATGGTGCGGAGAAGAAAGATATTGAGGTTTTAATGACGAACTCAACGGAAGCGGAAGCAGTCAAACTTTTCTCGAATACGTATTTAGCACTACGCGTCGCTTATTTTAACGAATTGGATACGTATGCTGAAACAAAGGGACTTGATGCAAAACAGATCATTGAAGGGGTAGGACTCGATCCAAGGATTGGTAATCACTATAATAACCCATCATTCGGGTATGGAGGATACTGCTTACCAAAAGATACAAAACAACTACGAGCAAACTATGAAGATATTCCAAATAATCTCATCGGGGCAATCGTGGATGCAAATAGTACTCGTAAAGATCACGTAGCAACAAAAATTATTGAATTAGATCCAAATATAGTGGGAATATACAGACTGACGATGAAGACGGACTCTGACAACTTTAGAGCTTCAGCTATACAGGGTATTATGAAGAGAATTAAGGCAAAAGGTATCGAAGTTGTTGTTTATGAGCCAGTCCTTAAAGAAGAGGAATTCTATCACTCTCGGGTTATCAAAGACTTTGAAGAGTTTAAGAGAATTTCTGATATCATTGTATCGAATCGATTAAATCCAGAATTAATCGATGTGAAAGAAAAAGTGTACACTAGAGATCTATTTAATACTGACTGACAAATTGTTAGGTTAATCGGTTAAATAAGTTTTTTAACTAGCACTGATAAGATAGTAAAAAAAGTAAGGAAAACCGTAAATTTTTATCGTGGTTTTCCTCATTTAATTAAAGGAGAATGTAATGAAACTAACTAGAATTCACCATGTTGCAATCATCTGTAGTGATTATGAAAAATCGAAAGACTTCTATGTAAGGATTCTCGGACTTGAACCAAAAAATGAGATCTTCCGTGAAAATCGTAATTCTTATAAATTGGATTTAGCAGTAAACGATACGTATCAAATTGAATTATTTTCGTTTCCGAATCCACCGGAGCGTCCAAATTATCCAGAGGCTGCTGGGCTTAGACATCTGGCCTTTGAAGTAGAAGATATTAAAGATGCCGTAATCCATTTAGCGAGTAAAGGCCTTACAGTAGAAGCAATAAGAATTAATACTGATACCAACAAAAAGTATACATTTGTTTCCGACCCGGATGGCCTGCCGATTGAATTGTATGAGAAGTAATAGTAATGAATCAGTTTCCGAAAAACACTAAAAAATTCGCTCCTTTTCCAGTTTTCTGGGGTAGGGGCTTTTTTGTTAATTTTGCAATAACTCGAAAGGTTTAAGTGATACTCAAGAAGCGACAGGGGGTTGGGTGTCACCGAATAACACTTTTAGTACACTCGCTATTATAGTTATTATTTGAGTGGTTCTTACCCTCAAACTTTACAAAAAGTGGCTCAAAATTAGAATGTTTTATAAAATCTTTGCATTAATTTAAAGGGCGAACTAGAATATATAACGGAGGTTTGTATTATATAGCGGGAACAATCTAAGCTCGGTATAAAAATAGGAAATCTGACAAATCATGTTCAAGAAAGACTCTATATGATAGGGAACTGATTTATGAACAATTTTTTATGAGGAGATTGATGTTATGTTAAGTGATTTAATTGCGATTGGTAACGATCTGCTATGGACGTATGTTCTTATCGGATTACTTTTAATTTTAGGACTTTATCTTTCATTTAGAACGAAATTTGTTCAATTCAGAATGTTGCCTTCCATGGTGAAAGAGTTAGTAAAAGGAACAGATCGGAAAGCATTTAGAGAAAGAAAAGGAACCACCCCGTTTCAGGCTTTTGCGATAAGCACGGCTGCTCGAGTTGGTACGGGGAATTTAGCGGGGGTAGCTTTAGCGATATCTGTTGGGGGACCTGGTGCAATTTTTTGGATGTGGATTGTCGCTATTATAGGAGCTGCAACTGGTTTTGTTGAAAGCACTCTTGCACAAATTTACAAGGTGAAAGACAAGGATGGTTTCCGCGGTGGTCCAGCGTATTACATGGAAAAAGCGCTTGGGGCACGATGGTTTGGATTATTATTTGCTATACTACTGATATTATGTTTCGGTCTCATATTTAACGGTGTTCAGACACATACAATTGCTGATGCTTTCGTAGGTGCGTATGACGTTAGTCCGCTTCTAGTTGGGCTCATCATTGCAGCTGTTATGGGGGTTATTATCTTCGGTGGAATTCGGCGTATTGCCGTTGTTGCAGAAATTATTGTCCCAATTTTTGCTATTACATATGTTATGGTAGCTCTCATTATTATGATCGTTAATATTACAGAAGTGCCTGCAGTTTTTGCGCTCATTTTTAACAATGCATTTGGTCTTCAAGAAGTAGTTGGAGGGGGTATTGGTGCTGCGATTATGAATGGGGTTCAGCGTGGTCTCTTTTCCAACGAAGCTGGGATGGGAAGTGCGCCAAACGCGGCGGCTACAGTATATACGTCACACCCAGTCAAACAAGGTTTGATTCAGTCGTTAAGTGTTCTGATTGATACGCTGATTATTTGTAGTGCGACTGCATTTATTATTTTACTTACCGACGTTTATACGGTTGGAAACATGGAAGGAATTCAGTTAACTCAAGAAGCACTGGCTGCACATATGGGTGACTGGGCGACAATATTTATTACGATCGCTATCTTCTTTTTCGCTGTGAGCTCGTTATTAGGTAACTATTACTACGGGCAAGCAAACATAGAATTTATTACTGAAAAACCAATTTATTTGACACTATTCAGAATTGCTTTTCTCATCATGATCTTGGTCGGTTCCGCGAGTGATTTAGATATTATTTGGGCAATGGCCGATTTGTTTATGGGATCGATGGCAGTAGTTAACTTGATCGCTGTGGCATTGTTGAGTAAAATTGCATTTAAAGCATTGAAGAATTATCAGGATCAGCAAAAGCAAGGTCTTGACCCAGTGTTTTACCGTGACAGTATTAAAGGTTTAAAAAACATTGAAAGCTGGGAAGATAAAGAAAAACAAATTAATGAAAGAAGCAGTTTTGAACTTAGGTTCGAGACTGCTTTTTTTCCTCGAACGGAGAGGCTTGAATCCGTCGAGACAACTGGAAGCATCTGTCTTAAGACTAATTACGATAACCATAGGACAGATAGATAAGAAATAAGTGGTATTGTCAGGAGTGAAAGTATCGTAGAAAAGGCGATGGTCATCACTGCAGTTTCCTCATCACCTGTGTAGCGAGAGAATAATATCGCTGCCAGAGTAAATGTTGGCATCGCTGATAAGATAATGACAATATGAATAATCAAGTCCTCCAAATTAGTTAAAGAAATGAGCAACAGAGCAAGGATCGGGATGATGATTAACCTAATACCCAGAGGAAACCAAATTTGCGGATAAATAGTGAACCTTGTTTTTGCAAAAAGACCCTGGACCAGTATCCCTAAGTACAGCATGGCTAAGGGTGCTGCTAATCCAGATAGAAGAGCTGTTAACTGCTTGATTATTTCAGGTGGTTGAAAGCCGATGAAAGCAGAGGTTAGACCAATGATTACAGCTAAAAGAGGAATATTTACTAAGGATTTTAATTGCTGTCTAATATTTAATCCTCTTCCTGATTGGAGCATATAAATAACGACGGAAAATAGAATGATATCAAGCCCAGCATCGAAAATCGCCGCCAGTAATCCGCCCACAGGACCGAAAATGGTTGCGCATAAAGGGATCCCGATAAAACCGGTGTTGCCAAGCGCAGCGAGTATCGTCATTTTTTTGGCAAATACGGATTCAAAGTGGAAAATCTTTGTGAAGACCCAAGCCAATAAGAGAGCCCCTAAATGAAAAATAATCGATATCCCAAAAATAATCATTGCTTGATTTAAAAGTTTATCAGATACTTCTGTATTGAAAACACCATTTAAAATGACGGATGGAACGGCAATATTTAAAACGATTAAAATTAACGTTTGTTTTATTTCAGCGGTCACAACGACCTTAAAAGCAAAGAAAACTCCTAAAGCAATCATTATTCCCATGACAGCAATGGAAGTGATAACGACGGTTATATCCATTTTTAAGCTCCTTTCTTCTATATATATGTACTCTATACAGCTTAAGGAATTTTTACTATGCTGTAAAGATTTTTAGGGAATGGGGGGATAAGTTATATTTTTGGTTTTAGTAAAGTAAACATTGATTCGATTTTTATTTTCAATCACATTGTTATAAACTTATAGAAAGACAAAAATTTAGTATGGATCGGAGGATTTCAATGATTGATATAATAGGATTGCATCACGTGAGTTTATGTGTGACCGATTTGGCAAAAGCAAAAGAGTTTTACGGGGAGGTACTTGGGTTTGCTGAGTTGCAGCGACCGGATTTTGATTTTTCGGGTGCTTGGTATAGCCTGGGGGATCAACAATTACATTTAATTGTTTACCGGGAATCTAATACACTCAGGAAAGAGAACAATATCAATTCAAGAGATGGCCATTTTGCAATCCGCGTTAGAGATTATCATCAGACGCTGAGTTCTTTGAAATATAAAGGGGTGCAAGTGGTTGAAAAGCCTAAAAGCAAAAGCGGATTCGCACAAATCTTTTGCATGGATCCAGATCACAATTTGATAGAGTTTAATGTAGAGCAAAAAGATGTAGATGAGTAAAATAACTATAAATATTCAGTCAAAAAAGCTTGGGGGGCCAAGCTTTTTTTTGTTGTAATTTAGAGAAATGAGACTCAACTTAGTAGTTTTTTTGAATTAGTGAGAAAAAACTTGCGTATAAGTTGGGTCTGTTTTATAATTGAATCAATCCTCATACGTATAAGTTATAAACAATCTGTAAGCGTTTTATTTAAACGGTTTATTGATTTTCAGAGAATAGATTACTATTTTAAGAGGCGATTAACCTAAGTTTAACGCTGTTTGAGCATATACGTAAACAGAAATGCTAGACTTTTAAAAAAGGCATATACGTACGTGTCATGTATGAGGAAGTAAGAAATGTGTTTGGTAAGACGTTGTTGTTCCTAATTTACTGGGGATTACGATGTAGGTAGTTGTTTTAGTAACACTTTATAAAATAGGAGGGGTTCGAGAATGAAAAAGTTTTTATTTTTAATGGCATCCGGAGCATTATTACTGTCAGGTTGTGGAGATAATGGCAACGATGGTGGCAGCGATAATAGTGGAAATGAAGAGGCTTCTGATGGCCCAAATTTAGAAGCGACACAAGTTATTGGTGACGATGTTGAAGGTGCTACAGAATTAACGTTTTGGAATTTTAATGAGCTTCATACAGGATTTTTTGAAGACGCTGTCACTCGCTGGAACGAAGAGTTTCCTGATCGAGCGATTCAACTAACAGCTGAAACATATCCTATCGATCAGATGCACAACAATTTACTTTTATCCTTACAATCAGGAAGCGGAGCACCTGATATTGCAGATATCGAAGTCAGTATGTTTGCTAACTTCTTGCAAGGGGAACCGCAGATGTTACCTTTAAATGATAAGATCGAACCAGAGCTAGATAATTTGGTCGAATCGAGATACCAGATGTATGCGAAAGATGGACAGTTTTATGGTATGGATTATCATGTAGGTGCAACAGTGATGTATTATAACGAGGAAATTATGAACGAAGCTGGCGTTGATATCGATTCTATTAAAACATGGGATGATTATGTTGAAGCTGGTAAAAAGGTCGTAGAAAACACAGATGCGATGATGACAACGGTAGAATCAGATGAGACTTGGTCATTCCAACCGTTGATTAGTCAGAGAGAATCCGACTATTTTGACGAAAATGGAGAAGTTATTTTAGACAACGATATTAATGTCGACACGCTACAATTTTTACATGATTTAGTTTACGAGCATGAAATCGCTGAGCTTACTCCTGGAGGTTTTCACCACGCAGAAGAGTACTACGGTTACATGAATGAAGGTGGAGCAGCATCCCTTATGATGCCAATGTGGTACATGGGACGTTTCTTAGACTATATGGGAGATCTTGAAGGGAAAATGCAAATTCGTCCGCTTCCATTGTGGGAAGAAGGCGGAAATCGTTCCGCAGGTATGGGTGGTACTGGTACGGTTGTAACAAACCAGACTGAAGAACCAGAACTTGCTAAAGACTTCTTAGCATATGCGAAACTTACTGAAGAAGGAAATATTCAATTATGGAAAATTCTAGGATTCGATCCACCAAGACACGACGTTTGGGATAACGAAGAAATGAGAGCAGACAACCGTTTCTATGACTACTTCCATGATGATATTTTTGATATTCTGCTTGATGTTAGAGATGAAATTGCAGAAGTGAATATCACGGAACAGACATCAAATGCAACACAGGAACTTCAATCAAATGTCATGCACTCCGTTTTGCGTGATCAGAGTAAGACTCCTGAAGAAGCATTAACAGATGCAGCAGAGGCAGTAAGAAGTAGAATGACTGAGTAATAAAAAAACAGATATTTATGTATCCCAGTGGGGGAGAGACCCTTTCCCCTGGGGTATCATTTTTGAAGGAGGCAAGAACCGTGCAAAATTCTCTCTCAACTGAGAAGAAACCAATCGGACCAAGTCCTCAAAAAAACCGATTAAAGTTTCTTTCCTCTAAGAAGGCAGCACCTTACATTTTTGTTTCGCCATTTATTATCTCCTTTTTATTCCTCTTCCTTTACCCGTTTGCCAGCGCTGTAAATATGAGTTTTCAGCGGGTATTACCGGGACAAGTGGAATACGTTGGATTATCTAATTTTGAGCGGGTGTTCAACCCGACTTTTTATCAGGCGCTTCAAAATACGAGTGTTTACGTGATTTTAACCGTTGTAATCCTAACGGTATTGCCCATGATTTTTGCAATATTCTTGAACCATAAACTGATGAAGTACTCAACTTTTTTCCGTGCAGCGATTTTTATCCCGGCACTCACCTCTGTCATTGTGGCAGGTACTATTTTCCGGATGATATTTGGTGATTCTGACGGAGCTCTTGCAAACCAAATTCTTAACCTTATAGGATTATCACCACTTGAGTGGCGGTATGGAGCAGGGACAGGGATGTTTCTGATGGTAACACTCGCTTCTTGGAGATGGATGGGTGTTAATATCCTTTATTTTCTAGCTGCATTACAAAACGTAAGTAATGATTTATACGAAGCAGCTGATATTGACGGAGCTAATGTTTGGCAAAAGTTCAGAAATGTCACTTTTCCAGCTATAAAGCCAGTATTTATTTTCCTGACAACAATTTCGATCATTAACGGGTTCCGAATGTTTGAAGAAAGTTTTGTTTTCTGGGAAACAAGCTCTCCGGGAAACATTGGTTTAACTGTCGTAGGATATATCTATCAGGAAGGGATTCAGCGTAATGATATGGGATTTGGAGCCGCAATTGGAATCGTTCTTCTGATTGTTATCTTGATCATAAGTGCCATTCAACTTTATTTAACTGGCGCATTTAAAAAGGATGATTAATATGAAGGAAAAAACAAAACAAGGAAAATTATTCACGACACTTTTAATAGTACTTTTCAGCATTGTTGCATTTCTAGCATTATTTCCAGTTATTTCACTAGTTGTTGCCTCTCTCAGTCCAGCATCTGATTTAATGAGATTTGGACTTTCGGCAGAGTTGTTCTTGTCTTCTTTAGAATTCGAGAACTTTGAGGCAATCTTCAGTGCAAGCGGCGCACAATATTGGCAGTGGTATGTTAATAGTTTGATCATATCTGGTGTACTGATTGTACTCTCTTTATTTTTCTCATCTATGGTGGGATATGCATTGGCTTTGTATGACTTCAAAGGGAAACGTTTTATTTTTCTGCTTGTCTTGTTAATTTTAATGATTCCTTTTGAAATTCTTATGCTTCCGCTTTTCCAAATGATGATTGCAGTTCAATTAGTAGATTCTTATTTAGCGGTGATGCTTCCGTTAATTGTGGCCCCAATTGCTGTATTCTTCTTTAGACAATATGCGGTAGGTCTACCAAAAGAGTTAATGGAATCAGGAAGAGTTGACGGTTGTACAGAATACGGTATTTTCTTTAAAATTATGGCACCTTTAATGTTGCCTTCATTTGCTGCAATGGCAATTTTACAAGGGTTAACGAGCTGGAATAACTTCCTATGGCCGTTACTTGTATTAAGATCGAATGATATGTTTACGTTACCTGTTGGATTAGCAACGTTGTTAACACCTTATGGAAACAACTATCAACTTCTTTTTACAGGTTCAGTACTTAGTATTGTACCGATCATTATTTTGTTCTTGTTTTTCCAACGTTTCTTTATTGCTGGATTAACATCTGGTGGGGTAAAAGGTTAATCAACTTGTATTTAAAAGAGAAAAAATATAATTGGTAGCTACCTTCACACTGCACGTATCAAGGGAAACACATTCTCATTTCGAGTAGCACCTACACTCAATACGTAGGTGCTACTCGGGGCGGTGGAAGCTGACGCTGCATTTAATAAAAGACGGCTATACCGTTTTCTTAAGAACCAAGATGAGAGGAGGAAGAACGATATGATGGAAAAAATAGATTCATTCGCTCGAATCTTTACTAAATTTGCATTGTTAAATATATTGTGGCTCTTTTTCACCGTACTGGGTCTAGGGGTACTTGGTCTATTCCCTGCCACAGTAGCGATGTTCTCGATCTCAAGGAAATGGATTCAAGGCGATCGAGAAATTCCTGTTGTGAAGACGTTTTGGACGATGTTTAAAAGTAACTTTATGAAAGCAAATATATACGGATGGATGATCGCTCTAACTGGTGTTGTTCTATATGTGAATTACCTCATCATTGTTGCAGCTGGAACAGAAACTCCTATTTTCGTTGTTATAGCGTTTATCGTGGTAGTAATCAGTTATTTGTTAATGATCGTGTCAGTTATTCCTGTATCGATTCATTTTGAAGGGAATGGACGAGAAATTCTCCGAAAAACTTCTATGTTTGTTCTTGGGAGAATTCACATCGCATTGTTGTTTCTTCTCATTGTCTGGACAGTAGGATATATGTCATTAGCTTTTCCAGTCTTTATTCTATTTTTCTCTGGAAGCGTTTTGTCTTATATAATGATGTGGTTCTTCACCCAAACTTTGGAAAAATTTGAAAAAAAAGCAAGCACTTCAGATGACGGAAAGGGTGTAATATATGAAAAAAGCAAAAATGGTTGTTGATAAAGAATATAAAATTGCTGAGGTAGATGATCGTATTTACGGTTCATTTATCGAACATTTAGGGCGTGCGGTATACGGGGGTATTTATGAGCCAGGCCATCCGGAAGCGGACGAACAAGGTTTTCGAAAAGATGTACTAGATCTCGTGAAACAACTAAACGTTCCGATTGTCCGATATCCTGGTGGTAATATGGTCTCCGCCTATAACTGGGAAGACGGTGTTGGACCGAAAGAAGATCGCCCGCAGCGGTTAGAGTTAGCGTGGCGAACGATTGAGACGAATCAGGTCGGTACGAATGAATTCGCTGACTGGGCAAAAAAAGCAGGTACCGAAGTAATGATGGCGATTAATCTCGGAACGAGAGGAATCGATGCGGCACGAAATATCATTGAATACACGAATCACCCAGGAGGTTCATATTGGAGTGATCTACGCAAAAAACATGGATATGAACAGCCCCATAATATAAAAACATGGTGTCTCGGAAATGAAATGGATGGACCTTGGCAAGTAGGTCAGAAAACGCCTTATGAATACGGACGACTTGCAAAAGAAGCAGCTAAAGCTATGAGACTAGTTGACCCGTCTATTGAACTTGTTACATGTGGTAGCTCCAACTCTAGTATGCCGACATTTCCTGAATGGGAAGCGGAGACACTTGATCATACGTATGAAGAAGCGGATTATATTTCACTTCATCAGTATTTCGGTAATTATGACAACGATTCGCAAAACTACTTGGCGAACGGATTGGAATTAGAGAGATTTATTGAAACAGTGACATCGATATGTGACTATATTAAAGCAAAAAAACGATGATGCTTAGTTTTGATGAGTGGAATGTTTGGTACCACTCGAAGGATTCTGATAGCAAGCTTGAGCCTTGGACGGTAGCGCCGCCACAGCTTGAAGACGTGTATAACTTTGAGGATGCCCTTCTTGTCGGAAGTATTCTTATTACCTTTCTGAAACATGCAGATCGTGTGAAGATGGCTTGTATGGCTCAACTCGTCAATGTCATTGCGCCTATTATGACGGATAATATGGGTGCTTCCTGGAAGCAAACAATTTTTTATCCATATATGCATACATCCGTTTTTGGAAGAGGGGTGTCATTACATCCGGTTGTTTCTTCTCCGAAATTTGATACGAAAGATTTCACAGATGTAGAGTATCTAGATACGGCAGTTGTGTATAGCGAAGAAAGTGAAGAAGTAACTATTTTTGCACTGAATCGTCACATCAGTGAAGAACTCAAGTTAGATATCAATGTTAGCAGTTTTGAGGACTATCACCTGAAAGAACATATTGTTCTGGAAAACGAAAACTTAAAAGCAGTAAATACTGTTTTTAAAGAAGACGTGAAGCCTCATAACAAGGGGAAATCACAGCTAAAGGACGGATTTGTAGAAGCAGTTCTAACAAAAGCATCCTGGAATGTGATCCGTCTGAAAAAAATGAACTAAATGAAAATGACTATACTGATGAACAGGGGAGAAAGTTTTGATGAATACAAACTATGACTATCGCAATCCAATCATTGAGCAGAGAGCAGATCCTTGGGTTTATAAACATGAAGACGGTTATTATTATTTCACTGGTTCTGTACCGGAATACGATCGGATTGAAGTAAGAAGAGCAACGACGATTGAAGGCTTAGCCGAGGCGGATCCTGTAACTGTTTGGAAAAAGTACGAATCGGGACCTTTAAGTGCAAATATTTGGGCGCCGGAAATTCACTTTATTAATAATAAGTGGTATATCTACTTCGCCGCTGCAGGAACAACAGAGACGACCGATGGCTTGTTTGACCACAGAATGTTTGCACTAGAGTGTGATGCGGAAAATCCGCTAGAGGGTTCATGGATGGAGAAGGGGCAAGTAAAAACCAAGTGGGAAACCTTTTGCCTTGATGCAACATCATTTGAACATCTTGGAGAACAGTATTATGTGTGGGCGCAGAAAGATCCTGAGATTAAAGGGAACTCTAATTTGTATATATCAAAGATGGAGAATCCTTGGACACTGACAGGTGACCAAGTGATGATTACTACCCCTGAATATGAATGGGAAAAAATCGGTTATCTTGTGAATGAAGGAGCTGCTGTGTTGAAACGGAATGGTAAGATTTTTATGACTTACTCCGGTAGCGCAACAGACCATAACTATTGCATGGGTATGTTGCATGCTGATGAGTCTTCCGATTTGCTTGATCCAGCTTCATGGAAAAAGTCTGACGTACCTGTGTTTCAAACGAGTGAAAGAAACGGACAATATGGTCCAGGCCATAACAGCTTTACCGTGAGCGAAGATGGTGAAAAAGATGTGCTCATTTATCACGGAAGAAGTTATAAAGAAATCGAAGGAGACCCTTTGTATGACCCAAATCGACATACAAGGGCTAAGGTAATAGAGTGGGGAGAGGATGGGTTTCCGGTATTTGGAGAGCCGAAACCTGACGCTTAATGCCAGGATTCCTTTCTACTAATGGAGAACAGAGCATAAGTAACAAGCTCTGTTCTTTTTTCTCACAAGATACTTACAGATGGACTTTTAGATAAAGGGGAGATGAGGAGCGTTGAAGTCAAAAACAATTTATGCAGGGGTTGGAATACTAGTTGTTGTCGTAGTCGTTTCAGCGGTCATGCTGGGCTTCCCACTTCGTGATGACGGAAAGACCGATAATGGAAATCAGGATAAAGGGGAATTAGCAATGTTCGGTGACATTGGGGACTTCATTCAAGATGAGGTTGACGACCCCGCTCATGACCCTGCAATAATCAAGGACCAAAATACATATTATGTTTTTTCCACAGGGAAATTGCAAAATCAAGAAGATCCGGGTGGAATTTACATTAGAAAATCAGAAGGTACTTTGGAAGGGGAATGGGAAGCTATTGGTGAAATTCCAGCTCCTGACTGGATAAAAGAGTATGGACCAAATCACTTGTGGGCTCCACAAGTTGTAAAAAGAGAAGATGAATACTATTTGTATTATGCTACTTCTTCTTTTGGCTCGAATAATTCTGCAATTGGTGCGGCAAGTTCGAAAACACCAGGAGATCCTGAAAGCTGGATTGATCACGGACCCGTTTTTACTTCACAGCAAGGGTCGGAAGATTATAATGCCATTGATCCCCACGTGTTTGAAGCCGATGACTCGTGGTGGATTGCCTTTGGTTCCCATTTCAGTGGCATCAAGCTACAGAAAATGGCAAGTCAGACGGAGGTAGAGGGAGAAATTTATACGCTTGCAAACAGGCCCGGGGTCGCGCATAACCCAATTGAAGCACCTACAATAATAGAAAAAGGAAATTACTTTTATTTATTTACATCTTGGGATCAGTGCTGTAATGGAACAGATAGCACTTATAAAATTGCAGTTGGCCGCTCGGAGTCTGTTACGGGACCTTATGTTGACAAAGATGGTGTTCCTCTTGAAGAGGGAGGAGGAACAGTAATTCTTAGTACGAAAGGTGATCAGATTGGTCCAGGAGGTCAAGATATTCTCCAAGAAGGTGATATAGATTATTTAATTTACCATTATTACGACGGAGATGCAGATGGGGTCATCCGAATGCAAATCCGCTCATTGGACTGGCAAGAGGAGTGGCCGAAACAAATCAATTAATAGAATGATGTCAGGTTCTTTCCTGCGATTTACTAAGAGGTGGTTCAAGTTTCCCTCACGCTTATAGCATTAACCTAGTCAGCAAAAAATAGGGATTAACTTGTATGTATTATTCAGTTGACTAATTTCTAAAGTGATATTTTTAAAAAGAAACCCTCTAAAACAGGGATTTATATATGTTACTTTGATATAATACACTGTACGTATAAGTTTAGATTGAGAGGTGTTTATGGGGACAAAGTATAGTAACGTTAAAGATAAAATAAAGTCGGCAATTTTAGAAGGTTATTTTCAACCTCATCAAAAGATAGGGTCTGAAAGCGACTTGATGAAACAACATCAAGTCAGTAGGCATACGGTTCGAAAGGCAATTGACGATTTGGTGAATGAAGGATGGCTTTATAAAAAGCAAGGCGTCGGTTCATTCTGCGCAGATCGCTCACTTAATAAAGAAAGTGCTATTGGAATAGGGAAAAATATTGCTGTGATAACGACCTATTTCTCTGATTATATTTTTCCAACAATCATTCGTGGTGCTGAAGCCTTTCTAAGTGAAAATGGATATCAGGTCACCATATTTAGCACGAACAATAATATTGACCAAGAACGGCGATGCATTGAGTCTGTGATATCACAATCTTTTGATGGTTTAATTGTGGAACCAACAAAAAGTGCATTACCAAATCCAAATATCAATTACTATTTAAACCTTGAAAGAATGCGGATTCCTTATGTGATGATAAACGCTTACTATGAAGAGCTGGAACCAATTCACGTTATTATGGATGATGTAGGAGGTGGATATTTGCAAACGGAGCATTTGATAAAACTAGGACATGAAAATATCATCGGTTTTTTTAAAAACGATGATATACAAGGGTCTAAGCGTATGAAAGGTTTTATTAAAGCGCATCGAAGCGCAGGTCTTCCTGTAAGTCCTCAAAATATTATAACGTACACCACCGAATCAAAGGATTCGAAGCCGGTTGAGGAATTACGTAAAAAGTTACAAGATACACAAAGACCAACGGCGATTGTCTGTTATAACGATCAACTGGCCTTGATGCTATTAGATGTTATCAGGGAAATGAATATACAGATTCCCGAGCAAATATCCATTGTAGGGTTTGATGATTCACCACTATCAATGGCCTCAGAAGTAAAGTTGACGACAATCAAGCACCCAAAGGTCAACATGGGGATAGATGCTGCGAAAACTATTTTAAAGTTAATCGAGCAAAATAATGAGTCCTCCGGCAAGTTTGAAGTAGTTTCTACACAGTATAAACCAGAATTGGTTTTGAGGAACTCTACGGGGAGAAATAATATAAAGGAAATCACCTAATTTTGTGTAAAAATTGAAAGCCCCTTTTAGATGTGATTCCCAAAAGTTTGAATTTTATATTAGCAGTAAATTGGTTGGCGTGAATTCGGTATTGAACCGGACTTGTGCTTGCCAATTTTTTTTTAATACACGTAGCATTACCAGGAGAGTTTTCTTGTTACAATAAACCAGAAAGATTTCTGCGGGCGAATTTTCAGAACAGTTTCGCAAACATACTTTGAAACAAGAAATAAAAGATATTGTCAGGAGCAAGATTATTGAAAAGGTTAGTAAATGAAATTAGCAATGTAACTAGTCGAACACCTAAGGGGAACCATATTCGAGAGAAAAATTTTTGATGCTATTCCCTGAAGATTATCTTATCATTAAGATAGGACTTATATGTTGAAACACTTGACGAACATATATTGAAAGGTGCTGAAATCCATGGGAATTAGATATTCTGATAACAATATAAATCGACTGGAATCCATCACTGATGAACACACCTTTAATGAATATGTATTTCCGGATATGAAAATTGAATTTGAACTCTATCGGATGCATGTAAGAAGTGCTAAGAGCACCTGGAATTATCCAGCACACGAGCATCCTCTGTATGAGATTAACTTAGTCACGCGAGGTAAGCAGGTTTTTTATATCCATGGGGAAAGGTACGAGCTAGAGGAGGGCGACTTAGTATTAGTACGACCAGGAGACGTTCATTCCAGCTCGGGTTTGGAAAAGTCCGAGGAAGGATTTAATTACTTTTGTGTTCATTTTAATATTGATGATAAATTACTACTACCTTATTTCAAAAAAACAACGGATACATTCTATCATGCCAACTCCGTGTTAACTAGAAGTATTCGCCCTCTACTAGATCGCTTAATAAACTTTTCACAACAAACTAAATTAAGTTTTGCTGATAAGATGAATTTGCACTCGATTATGTTTGAATTGTTGGCGATCACGGTATCATGTTTGGAAAAAGACCAAAAAAAGCATGAAAAAGTTTCCGAACAGACATTTAAAGTAGCGTATCAAATTGCTCAAGAAATTGATCAATTGATTAGAAAAGCCTCTCATAAGGAAGATATTCAGGAGAGTATTGTTCGAATTGAAGAGGTTGCAAACCATTTAGACATTAGTGTTTCCTATTGTAATAAAGTATTCAATAAAGTTTTTGATATGTCTCCGCGACAATATGTAACCTTTAGAAAGTTGAATGATTCAAAAAGCCTTCTCATTCAAGAAAAGTATTCTATTGAACAAATTGCCTTTATGATGGGCTATCATGACTCCTCTCACTTCAGTCGTCAATTTAAAAGGTGGACGGGCTTATCACCAAGTCAATATCGAGAAACCCAACACAGTATACCCGAGATAGCTGAGACTTAAGGACGTTACTATCTCGGTTTTTTAACGTGCTAAATGAGATTTGAAACCGTGAATTACCGATTTGGACAAATCGTCCTACCGAAATGTACATCGATGTAACTGCGATTTATTGATAAAGTAAACCTAACTAATTAATGAATATAAAAAAACAATGCAGGAGTGATTAGTTTGGCAGAAAATATTTTTTATAATGCTCACCATTCACCGATTGGATCCTTCTCCAGTTTCACGCTAGGTTTTAAAGGAGCTAAAGGCGGATTAGGGTTGGAACTAGATAAACCCGCCGATGAAAGCGTGTTCATTGGATTAGAAAAAAGAGACAGTGACGAATACGAGGCTCTTCCTTTCTTTCATGATCCTTCCGAAGATCTTGCTAGGTTTGGTGTAGGAAATGACGAGGCTAAGACAGATGCTCAATTAATTACGGCATTTAACGATGAGGACATTAGTCGCGAACTTAAGCTTGGCACGGATACATGGAGGGCTAAAGATTTGACTTTTAAAATATATAATCCTGTGATTTCGGTTCCGGATTCTGAAAAAGCGTCTGCTGATGAATTGCAAAAAGCGCTTTTACCTGCTGTATTTGCTAAAGTAACCATTGATAATACGGGGTGTGATAAACCTAGAAAAGCATACTTTGGTTATCAGGGGAATGATCCGGTTGCAGCGATGCGTCGACTTGATGATACAAGTGATGGAGAGTTCACAGGTGTTGGGCAAGGGAGACAAACAGCAATTGTCTCTAATGACCTAGGGGTGAAATCCGGACTTGGTTTTTCGATCGATAAAGTTCTTTCTGTTTCTCATGAAGTAAATTATGGTTTCGGACTTGGACTAGCGGGTGCTCTTTTGATGGAAGTGCCTGCAAATGAGAAAAAGGAATTCACCTTTGCGATTTGTTTTTACAAAGGCGGAATTGTAACTAGTGGTATTGACACTCAGTATACATACTCGCGTTACTTTTCATCTATTGAAAAGGTAGCAAAGTATGCGCTCGCGAACCAGGCTGTTTTCATGAAAGAATATGAAGCGACTAATTCCCTGATTGATCAAGGACATTTAAACGATGATCAGAAATTTATGATGGCTCATTCTATTAAGAGCTATTATGGTAATACGCAAATGTTGGATGATATGCAAGGCAAACCAATGTGGGTGGTCAATGAAGGGGAGTACCGCATGATGAATACCTTTGACTTGACCGTCGACCAGTTGTTTTTTGAATTGAAACTGAATCCATGGATGGTTAAAAATGAGTTAGAATTATTTGTAGAACGATACAGCTATCGAGACAATGTTCGTTTTCCTAATGAAGAGCAACTCCACGAAGGTGGACTCAGTTTCACGCATGATATGGGCGTTTCGAATGTGTTTTCTAGACCTGGTCATTCGGCCTATGAAGTCGCAGGAATCAAAGGTTGTTTCTCTTATATGACGCATGAAGAGTTAATTAACTGGTTGTGTTGTACGACTGTTTACGTGCATGAGACGAAGGATATGGATTTTGCAAAACGTCATTTAAATGTGTTGAAGGACACGTTTCAAAGTATGATTAACCGCGACAATCCTAATCCGGAGTTACGAAACGGTCTCATGGGATTAGACAGCTCCAGGACTGAGGGTGGGGCTGAAATTACCACCTATGATAGTTTAGATGTTTCACTAGGACAAGCCCGTAATAATATTTATATTGCGACGAAGTGTTGGGGAGTATATGTCGCCTTAGAGAAGCTGTTCAAAGATTTAGGGGAAGAAGCGCTGTCCAAGCTTGCTGCGAGTCAATCGGAAAAATGTGCAACAACTATTGCAAATGAAATGACAGAAGATGGCTATATTCCAGCAGTAATTCTTGAAGGAAATAATTCTAAGATTATCCCTGCAATCGAAGGTCTCGTGTTTCCATATTTCACAGGGTGTACAGAAGCCCTGGACGAGAATGGGAAGTTTGGTTACTTTATAAAAACATTAAAAGAGCATATCACTACTGTTCTTAAGCCAGGTACGTGTATTTTTGATGACGGAGGCTGGAAGCTCTCTTCTACGAGCGACAATTCATGGTTAAGTAAAATATATCTTTGTCAGTTTGTCTATCGTCACATTTTAGGATTTGAGTGGGATGAGCAAGGAGAAGCATCTGACAAAGCTCACGTCGAGTGGTTAACTCATCCGGAATTATCCTATTGGAGCTGGAGCGATCAAATTATTGCGGGGGAAATTTCTGCAAGTAGATATTACCCACGTGGTGTGACGAGTATTTTATGGTTGTTAGAGGGACGAGAAAGTAACTAAGTTTGTAAAATTTATGTTCTAGATCACTTATCATTCTGCGATGAGTGATCTAGAATTGCTAAAGACCATCAGACTTTGAATCTGATGGTCTTTACCTTTTTTATGCTAATAGAAAAACGGGAAGAGTAATCGTCTTATTCCAAAAAACGGGAAACGGTGACGTCTAAATCGACGAAAACGTCTCGGATACCCATATCCTGGTCCACCATATCCATACCCGAGAGCTCCCCCATAACCGTCAAAACCAGCATATCCGCCATATCCAAAACCGAATTGACGCTCATTTTCGTGGTGATTGTTATCCATATCGCCTTCAGGTACCAGCATCTCCACACCGTTCTGGTCAATGCCATCAATAATTCCGTCGTGAACCTGCCCATCGGTAGTTTCTAATTGTACTAAATGATTATTGTACTGTTGACACAAGTCGTGCATGTGTTGTTGATGTGCTGCAGGATCCACAGCACCTGGTTGTTGTTGCATATGGTTGTTTTGCTGGCCGCCACCGAAACCAGGACCATGTCCGTGACCGGCGCTATTGTGCATCTGATTCATATTATTATAAGTCATATTCATTCTCCCTCCTTACACGGTTATCATATTGAGTGAAGTGGGTGTTTGTGCATAAAAATTACAGGCTTTATGAGTAAAAAATTTGTTATGATAAAGTGAAGATGCAATTGTCTAATTATTTAGTTACTCGGGGGGATTAGAATGTCTATGAATACAAAAGTAAAAGTCCAAGGAGAGCGTTGGTTTCCATCGGAGCAGAGTTTCTCAGACGAAATGAAAGAGTTATGGGGAGATTGGTACTGTGATTCAGAAGTGGGCAAGCTTCGTGCCGTACTTATGCATCGTCCTGGATCAGAAATAGAAGGAATTACAGAAGGAAATTTTGAAAAATATCGTTTTCGCGCTCCAATTGAACCCACTAGAGCAAGGCAACAGCAAGATGCTCTAGCAGAGATTTATCGGGCCCACGGTGTGGATGTTCATTATGTAGAAAACCAGCGTACTGATCGTCCTAACGCAATGTTTATGAGAGATCTTGTATTCATGACACCGGAGGGAGCAATCGTTTGCCGCCCAGCGATTCCAGCTCGACGCGGAGAAGAAAAAGCGGTTGCTAGAACATTAGCCTCATTAGGAGTACCAATTATTAAGACTATAAATGGAAGCGGATATTTTGAAGGTGCAAGCGCAATGTGGGTGAATCGTGACACAGTTGTCATTGGTACAGGTAGTCGCACGAACGAAGATGGGGCAAGGCAAGTAGAGACCGAATTGCGAAATATTGGCGTTAAAAACATTATTCGTAAACAAATTCCATACGGATCGATTCATTTAGATGGATATATGAATATGATTGATAAAAACAAATTACTCGTCTTTCCATGGCATATCACCTATGATTGTGCCAAGCAGTTACAAGACCTTGGGGTAGAAATAATTGAAGTTACAAATATTGAAGAATTAAAGCAAGGTATGAGCATGAACTTTGTTGCACTGGAACCAGGAAAGGTAATTTCTCCTGCAGGCAGTCCAGAAACGAAAGCACTACTCGAATCACATGGAGTGGAGGTCATCGAAGTGGAGATGGACGAAATTATGAACGGTTGGGGAGCCATCCACTGCATGACCGCATTTCTCAAACGAGATCCAATAGTAAACGAATAAAACTTAAATCATCCTGCAGGTTATCAAGCTGGATGATTTGAACAAGCAAGAGCTAAAGAGACAACGGTTAATGAGAGAACAGGGCGAATGAATAAAAAGAAACGCTTTGGCAAGTCATTAGCGAATAAAGCACCTTCTATGTTATTGACTAACAAGTTAAAGTACGACGAGAAAGCATTAAAGAAAATCGATACATATAAAGTGAAAGCGAGTCAGTACAACCATTTTGAGGAGACCTATATAGTGCTTTTCTTATCATGAATGTGAAGGATAATCTGAAAGAAATAGATCGAGATTCATGTATCAAAAAGTGGGAAGGCTTTAAGGCTTCTCATGATCGTGAGATCGAGCGCTTAAGAACCAGTATTCGAACGATTGCAAGTATGGGTGTTTAATTTAGAGGCAACGGTTTTGAAATGAGCCGACAGAACGCCAACGTAGTCCATTAGGACAAGCGTGGTTCATGAAAGTCTAAGGGAACAAGGTGAGTGTCTGTATCAGACAAGTGAGATATAGAAGAAACCTAAAAGTACCTTAGAACCCACCGAATTCATTCGTGTGGAGTTTCAGATATGTTATAATTTATTGAACAGGAAAGTGCCTTAAAGTAGGAGGGAAATACTTTTGCAGTTTTTAAGAAAAGGTCATTACAAAGAATTAGAACAGGCTGCTATTGAGAAGATTGAGCCAGTTTATTGATATAAATACCGTATTTATTGCAAAAAACGATAAGGAAACAGTTGAAATCACTCATTCATTCAATCGCGATTATATGATTATTGAAGAGGGGTTTGAGACAAAATATAGTGAGTCGTATTGACAATATATCGTTGAAAATGGCCGTGAGTCATTTCTCGTGGAAGATTTAAATGAACATGTTTTGACTAAGGGAATGCTCGTAACAAAAGAACTTGGTGGCGGGACGTTACTTGGTGTTCCTATAACGTATGGAGATTCTCAAAATAACTACGGAACACTTTGTGGAATAGATAATAAGCCCCGTAAGTTCAAGGATGAAGAAAGAGAATTATTCCAAACGATGGCAACGCTTCTTGGCTATGTCATAGATTTAGATGAAGCGAAGAGCAGGATTCAAAATTATTCTGTGCCGATTGTTCCGATAGAGGAGGGAGTTGTAGTCTTGCCGCTTGTAGGCGAGGTGGATGAGGTTCGCTCTGAGATTATCCTGGAACAAGTATTAACGAAAAGTTATCAGGATGGTATAGATTATTTTATTATTGATGTTTCGGGTCTTGTTTATGATGACAAATCGGTTACAAACAACCTTTTCAAACTTACCCAATCCTTGAAATTACTAGGAGCGATCCCTGTACTGACAGGTGTAAGGCCAGATCAAGCGATGGATTTTCAAAAAAACGAAACAGGTATTTCTGATCTGACAGTAAAGGCAAATTTGAAAGAAGCATTAAATTGGATTGGCTTTCAATTAATAAAAAATAATTCAACCAATGGATCCCCTGTATATAAGGGGATCTTTTTGTTTAGAAAGATAATTCATATAAATTATTGGTTTTTTAGAGATTGTTGTTATCGTTGAACAATTCTCGAATCCGCTCTAGGCGGATGCTTTCTGTGGGCAATGCTTCAGTCTCCTCGGACATGTATATGTGTCTTTTCCTCTGTCAGTAACGCTCTGAACTAAATGATAGATAGAATATAATTTGTAAAAATTTGTTGTATAACTATGTAGATATTAGTACAATTGGCTTATTATAGTAAATAAAAGTTTAATAGAAATATAGGTGGATAACGATGGTATTCGATGGTGTTGTTCTATCAATTTTGGTTGGTTTTATTAGAAAAGGCAGTTTAAAAGGGTTAGCTTATTTAGAATTAAAAGGTGCACTTATTTTCCCTATCATCTTAGTAATACAAGTTCTAGTCTATCTATTTCAGGATAAACTTCCAATTTTAGGTGCCGCAAGTAGCTATATTTTTATGGCTGTTTATATAGTAGGTTTATATTTCCTTTGGTTAAACAGGAATTTACACGGATTTCTATTAATATTTACAGGTGTCTTTTTAAATTTCTTAGTGATGGCAGTTAATGGTGGTAGAATGCCAGTATCGCTTGAGGCAGCGGAAATACTAGATCCAATATATATCGAAGTTTTAAAGAACGGTATATATGGTAAACATGCTTTACTTACAGAAAGTACGAGGGTAGCATTTCTAGGGGATGTTATCCCCGTGACACTTCCATTTCGGAACGGACAAGTGATAAGTATAGGTGATGTCTTAATGAATATTGGTGTATTTCTGTTTATACAGGAGACTATGGTCAATCATGAGAAACGGGCAACGGATGAGGTTAAATTAAGCTAAAAAGGAGGTGAATAATATGAAAAATATTAAAATCACAAAGGTTATTGTGAACATTGCTATTTTAACTTCTGTTATTGTAGCTTTAACATCAGGCTTTAAACTAGTATAATTATTAGTCAAAAGGGGAGTGGAAACACTCCCTCTAATTAAAAATGTTAAGAGTGTGATAAGTGTGACTAATGTTCGTAAATCCCACATCTATATAGCAATCATTTCTTTGTCCGGATTTATTCTATTTTTGTTGACTATTAATAATTCATTTAATATAGAGGCTGCTAAATGGACAACTGTCCTTCTATTAATTCTCTCTATCATATTGCTTAATCATTTCATTGTTATTCTTCCTCCTAAAGGGAACGCTCTGTCTCTAGATTCTGCTATTTATTTGGCTTCAACCTTTGTTTTTGGTATTGAGGTTACGCTAATAGTATTGTTTTGGAGCAGTATAATTTTCGGTTTGTATCAGTATAAAGTTGTCTGGTGGAAACATGTATTTAATTTTTCGATTTATTCTTTAATGATCATAGCAGCATACCACTCGTTTATTTACACGGGGGGGATTGTTGGGGCGATAGAGATTGAACAGCTTGTTCCTTATGTTATTGCATTATTTATCTATTTTGCTTTGAATGTTCTTTTGGTAGGGATCTATTTCATACTATTAGAAACAGAAAGTCTTTTAAAAGTGATAAAAGGAATGGTAAAAGAAACAATTTCTAGTTACTTAAGTACACTCGTTCTTTCTATTATATTAGGTATGTTAATAACGTCATACCAAAACTTCGGCTTAATCCTATTCACTAGTGTTGTTGTTCTACTTTCTATTGTATTCAGACAATATTTTGTTCTATATGAAGAGGTTTCCAAAAAGGCTAATTTTGATGAGTTAACTACGCTTTATAATCATAGTCACTTTAAAGAAGTAATTGATGATTATCTTATGACTAAGAAAGCTGATACATTGAGCTTGGCTTTTATCGATATCGATGATTTTAAAAAATACAATGACTATCACGGACATGTATCCGGAGATGAATTGTTGAAGTACTTTGGCAAGCAGTTAAGAGAAAAATGTGAAAAGAACGGTTGGTTTGCAGCTCGCTATGGCGGAGAAGAATTCGTTATCTTACTGCCGGAAGTTAAGGGTTGTGAAGCTTCGAAGTACATAAATAAACTGCGAAAAGAGATTAATGATTCTTATTTCAAAGGTGTGGAAATACTTCCACATGGATGTTTATCCTTTTCTGGTGGAGTCGTGGAATACGAAAGTGATTTTTATAACTCTGCGGAATTTATCGGCAAGGCCGACCAGGCAATGTATCGGGCCAAGTCTGAAGGGAAAAATGCCGTTCACCTTTATCACAAAAATGATCTCGATTCTTCTTTAATAGATTATGAAAAAGAGGTTGATCACTTAGAACAGCAGTTAAGATTTTTTCTATATAAAGATATTTCTACTTATCAACATAGTAAACGAGTATTTCAATATGCGGTTAAATTCTCTAATGAGTTAGATCTGACGGACCATGAAAAAAAGGTCTTAGTTTTAGGGGCTTTAATTCATGACATAGGTAAGATTGAAATTCCTAGAGAAATTATTAATAAAAAAACGAAATTAGAACAAGCTGAATGGGAAATGATCAAACAGCATGTTACGTGGGGCAAAGAAATTGTTTCTACGGATAAAGCATTACAGCATTTAGTTCCGTTAGTGGAGCTTCATCATGAAAGATACGATGGAAAAGGTTATCCGCATGGATTAAAAGGGGAAGAAACACCGAAACTGGCACGAATCCTTTGTATCATAGATTCGTTTGATGCGATGACAACCGAGCGACCTTATCAATCTACAAAGTCTTTTGCACAGGGGATTGAAGAGCTTGAAAAATGTTCGGGAACACAATTCGATCCAGAGTATGTGCCCTACTTTATTGAAATGATTAAACGACAGTACCAGATTGATAAATAGATGTAGAAGTAAAACGAGGTAGAGTACGATATCTATCTTGTTTTTTTTTTTTGTGCAAATTTTCCATGTAATGACTTACACTGTGTTAGTGAATCTCTGAATAAAGAGTACCGAGTATAGAAAAATCTGGTAGTTTATCTTACATAAAACCTTAATACTACAACCTTTGCATATAGAATATGCTATACATAAGGTAAAAGCTAATTTATGTTAGAAATACTTATATATCAAGCGAGGTAGAGGAAGAGAGATCATATATGAAGTGGCCAGATATTTCTATTTTACAATTTGATCATTCAGATTTTAGGATCATTTAACATTATGTATAGTGTATTGTACAACAATTACCCGTACAATCGATTTAACCTTACAATAGTCAGTAAATTAACAATATTCAAACTACGGAGGTTATAATAATAGGAAGATAAGGTTTTTCTTATTATAGACCTAATTTTCGAGGAGGGAATAGCAATGTCAGATAATGTTAAAATCGGCTTAATACAAGCTTCTAATGATGTTCATGGAGACCAACCGATTGAGATTCATAAAGAAAAAGCAATTGAAAAGCATATTAAACTTGTAAGAGAGGCTAAAGATAAAGGTGCTCAAATCATTTGTTTACAGGAGATCTTTTACGGCCCATATTTTTGTTCGGAACAAAATACAAAATGGTATGATGCTGCGGAAGAAATTCCAAATGGTCCAACAACAAAATTATTTCAGGATTTGGCGAAAGAATTAGAAGTCGTTATCGTCTTGCCTATTTATGAGAGAGAAGGAATCGCTACTTATTATAATACAGCCGCGGTGATTGACGCCGATGGATCCTATTTAGGAAAATATCGCAAACAACATATCCCTCATGTAGGTGTAGGAGATAACGGTCATGGTTTTTGGGAGAAATTCTATTTTAAACCTGGTAATCTAGGTTATCCGGTTTTTGACACAGCTTATGCAAAGATTGGTGTCTATATTTGTTATGATCGTCATTTTCCAGAAGGTGCAAGATTATTAGGCTTACATGGCGCCGAAATTGTTTTTAATCCTTCAGCGACTGTAGCTGGATTATCGGAATATTTATGGAAACTTGAACAGCCAGCTCATGCCGTTGCGAACGGTTATTATGTTGGTGCAATTAATAGAGTCGGACTAGAGGCTCCCTGGGAAATGGGAGAATTTTATGGTCAATCATATTTAGTTAACCCACGAGGAGAATTTGTTTCGATGGCAAGTCGTGACCAAGACGAAGTCATCATTGGTGACATGGATAAAAAATTGATTCGTGAAGTCCGTGACACGTGGCAGTTTTATCGGGACCGTCGACCAGAAACTTACGAAGATATGACCTCGCTTCTTCCGTAAAAAACTTATTTTCGAAAAGGTTTTTTATTCCAAGGTAAAAAAGTATAAGATGATAGCTTTTTTTACGTAAAAAGTATTAAGGGAAACCCACCCTCCTTTCGAGTAGCACCTACACTCAGTACGAAGGTGCTACTCGGGGTGGTGAATGATCACGCTGTATTTAATAAAAGACGCTGCGCGTTTTTCTTTAGAAACTAACTCTGTAAAGGAGGAACTACTAGTGACCAATAAGGGACCGAACATCTCGCTTCAAGATTTAGAGAGTAACTTTGAAGAAGTAACAAAAGCATTAACAAAGCAAGAGGCGAATGAAGAAGCCGCACGCTGCCTCTATTGTTATGACGCCCCCTGTATTAAAGCTTGCCCAACAGACATTGACATTCCAAAATTCATTAAAAAAATTGCGACAAATAATTTAAAAGGATCTGCTAAAACAATTATGACAGCAAATCCAGTTGGTGCAAGCTGTGCTCGAGTATGTCCGACCGAAGAACTATGTGAAGGGGCATGTGTTCTAAACCATTCTACTACGCCAATCATGATCGGGAATTTGCAACGGTATGCTACAGATTGGGCGATTAAAAATGAACAGGTGCTATTTAAAGCAGGCAAAAAAAACGGCAGGAAAGTAGCAATTGTAGGCGGGGGTCCAGCCGGATTGTCCGCTGCACGTGAACTGGCATTACTAGGGTATAAAGTAACGATTTTCGAAGCGGAAAAAGAATGTGGTGGTTTGAATACCTATGGAATCGTTTCTTTTCGATTGCCCCAAGCTATTTCATTTTGGGAAGTTGATCAAGTAAGGAAACTAGATGTGGAGATTAAGACGAATACAAGAGTCGGTAAAGATGTTTTACCGGAAGAGTTATTGGAAGTTTTTGATTCCGTTGTTTTAGCCATCGGTATGGCCAACGTACCAAGCTTAGGGATAGACGGAGAAAATTTAACAGGTGTTCACGATGCGATTGATTTTGTGAAATC
Source organism: Salipaludibacillus sp. CF4.18 (assembly GCF_051262595.1). Classification (NCBI taxonomy): domain Bacteria; kingdom Bacillati; phylum Bacillota; class Bacilli; order Caryophanales; family Bacillaceae; genus Salipaludibacillus; species Salipaludibacillus sp. CF4.18. Next base: position 48,917 of record NZ_JBIMEV010000014.1, on the reverse strand, counting down.
TACTAAATCCGGTGAGCTCAGTGATGAATTTAAACAAAAGCGTATCGTTGTCATTGGTGCAGGAAACACGGCAATTGATGGTGCCACCTGTTCTGTCAGACTAGGTGCAAAAAATGTGAAAATCTTATACCGACGTACAGAGCAAGAGATGACTGCGTATGATTTCGAGTATGAATTCGCCAAACAAGATGGTATAGAGTTTCGTTGGTTGACTTCCCCTAAGAGAATCATTGGCGATGAAAATGGGGTTGTCAAAGGAATCGAATGTTTGAAAATGGAACTGGGGGAAGCGAATGAAGATGGTCGAAGACGACCGGTTCCAGTGGAAGGTTCTGAGTTTGTTCTGGAAGTCGATGGTGTGATAAAGGCAATTGGTCAGTCACGTTACACATCTTTCATTGAAAGTTTTGGATTAGAACATAAAAACGGTGTGGTAAAAGTAGATCTGGAAACCCACCAGACTTCAAATGAGAAGGTGTTCTCTTGTGGAGATGTTATTTTTGGTGAAGGACAAGGGGAAGCAATGGTCGTTTCAGCAGCCCAACAAGGTAAAAATACCGCCTATGCCATACACAAGCAGCTGTTTATGAAAGCTTCGGAAACAGCTTAAAGAATAGTGACATTATGTTGCACGTAGAAAGTGTCCACCTAGATTGAATTTGAGCTATAACAAAAATAAGAGATGTCACGCGAATGATTAAAATGAGGGGGTCATAGAATGGCTGATTTACAGATTAATCTAGCAGGAATTAAATCCCCAAACCCGTTTTGGCTTGCATCGGCTCCTCCTACCAACACCGGTTATCAAGTGCAACGAGCGTTTGAAGCAGGTTGGGGCGGTGCGGTTTGGAAAACCTTAGGGGATCCGATTTTGAATGTTACCTCGCGATTTTCTTCGTTGGATTTTAATGGTCAGCGGATGGCTGGCTTTAATAATATTGAGCTAATTACAGACCGTCCACTAGAAGAAAACTTAAAAGAAATATATGAAACGAAAAAAAGATTTCCCAATCACGCGATCATCGTTTCATTGATGGTGGAACCGCAACAGGATAAGTGGCATGAAATTGTGAAACGAGTAGAAGATGTAGGTGTAGATGGGTTGGAGCTTAACTTCGGCTGTCCCCATGGAATGGCAGAACGAGGCATGGGTTCGGCCTCCGGACAAGTTCCTGAATTAGTGGAAAAGCAGACTTACTGGGCAAAAGAAGTAGCACAAACGCCCGTGATTGTAAAACTGACGCCTAATATCACAGACATTACAGTAACTGCAGAAGCAGCTGTTCAAGGTGGAGCAGATGCCATTAGTATGATTAATACGATTAACAGTCTGACAGGCGTTGATTTGGATACCTGGAATACGGTACCAAATGTTGCGGGAAAAGGAGCGCATGGGGGCTATTGTGGCCCAGCGGTTAAACCAATTGCGTTGAACATGGTAGGGGAATGTGCCAAGAACCCGCGAATTAACGTACCTATTTCTGGAATAGGGGGTATTTCCAATTGGCAGGATGCCGCTGAATTTATGTTAATGGGAGCAACTGGAGTGCAAGTATGTACTGCTGTCATGCATCACGGATTTAGTATTGTTGAAGATATGATCGACGGGCTTAGTAATTACCTGGATGAGAAAAAGGTTAAATCGGTGAATGAGCTAATCGGTAAATCCGTCCCGAAATATACAAATTGGGGAAATTTAGATTTGAATCATACGGTTATTGCAAGAATTAATAACGATGTTTGCATTAACTGTAACAAGTGTCATATTGCCTGTGAGGACGCCTCACACCAATGTATTGATATGCTTAAAGACAGCAACGGAGTGGAGTATTTACAGGTGCGAGAGGAAGACTGTGTCGGTTGTAACTTATGTTCGATCGTCTGTCCGGTTGATGGGGCTATCGATATGCTCGATATTCCTAGTAACCAACCGATGACGTGGAATGAAAGAGAAGCGGTGATTAAGGGGACGAAAGTAAAATCAGAGGTGAATATCGGTAAATAAAAGGAGGGTGCTACAATGAAAAAAATTGTTAAAAACGGAACGATTGTAACTGCATCAGACACTTATCAAGCAGATCTAGCTATTGTAGATGGGAAAATAGCCATGATTGGAACGGATTTGAATGAAGAAGGCGCAGAAGTAGTAGATGCGGATGGTTGTTACGTCTTTCCTGGAGGAGTAGATCCGCACACTCATTTTGAAATGCCATTTGGTGGTACTGTCTCAAAGGATGACTTTGAAACTGGAACGATAGCAGCTGCATACGGCGGGACTACAACAGTAATTGATTTTTGCTTGTCCAGTAAAGGTGAACCATTAAAAAACGCGATTCAAACATGGCATGATAAATCCAAGGATAAAGCAGTTATCGACTATGGTTTTCACCTGATGATAGGCGAAATCACAGATGACGTTTTAAACGAATTACCAATGGTGATAGAGGAGGAAGGTATTACCTCCTTTAAAGTATTTATGGCTTATAAAAACGTCCTGCAAGCCGACGATGAAACATTATTTCGGACTCTGATTACTGCTAAAGAGCTTGGAGCACTGGTAATGGTACATGCGGAAAATGGAGACGTGATCGATTACCTTGTGAAAAAGGCATTGGCTGAAGGAAATACTGATCCGATTTACCATGCGTTAACGAGGCCACCAGAAGCTGAAGGAGAAGCGACCGGGAGAGCTGCACAGTTAACGGGACTTGCACATTCGCAACTTTATGTAGTTCACGTTTCGTGTGCAGAAGCTGTTGAAAAGATTTCAGAAGCTAGAAATAAAGGCTATGACGTTTGGGGAGAGACATGCCCGCAATACCTCGTTCTTGATCAAACCGCATTAGAGAAACCTGATTTCGAAGGGGCGAAATATGTTTGGTCACCACCTCTTCGTGACAAATCAAATCAAGAAGTACTTTGGAAAGCATTGAAAAATGGACAGCTGCAAACATTAGGATCTGATCAATGTTCTTTTGACTTCAAAGGACAGAAGGAATTAGGGAGAGGCGACTTCACTAAAATTCCTAACGGAGGTCCTATGGTCGAAGACAGGGTAAGTATTTTATTTTCTGAAGGCGTCAAAAAAGGCCGACTTACTTTGAATCAATTTGTGGAGATTATGGCCACACGAACGGCCAAGTTATTTGGAGTGTTCCCGCAAAAGGGGACGATTGCCGTGGGCTCAGATGCCGATATTGTTATTTTTGATCCAACCATTGAACGTATCATATCGGTTGACACTCACCATATGGCCGTAGATTACAATGCATTTGAAGGAATGAAAGTAACCGGAGAGCCAGTCACTGTTTTGTCACGTGGTGAGTTTGTCATTAAAGATAAACGATTTGTCGGAAACCCAGGAAGCGGTCAGTATTTAAAACGAAGAAAATATAATGAACAGCAGGAAGGTATTCAAGCATTAACTGTTTCCCCAAGTAAGTGATCGATATGAAAGTGAACAGACGTGACTGCATCCAGAGTAATAGCTGATGAAAGCCTAATAGATAACACCGTTTAATAAAAGACGGCTATGATTCTTCTTATTAAAATGAGATAAGGGGGTGTTGGGATGAGTAAAAAGAGTAGCTATTTAAAGTCACCGGATTTATTGCCTGTTAAACATGCTGACAAAAAAATCAGTTCCTTTGGTTTTATGCTGATGTGGGTCGGTATGGCAGTTGTGTTAGCGGCATTTGCGATAGGTGGCGCTGGTGTTGGAAGCTTACCGTTGGGATGGGTTATTGTTGCTGGCTTTGTGGGATGTGTTGCCGTCGGGGTGTCCATTTCGATCACAGCTGACATAGGTATTGAACATGGACTCTCATTTCCTGTTTATATGAGAGCGCCATTCGGAACGGTAGGAACACATATCCCTTCCGTTACAAGAGGTCTGGCTGCTTCTTTCTGGTTTGGAATAAATACATTTTTTGGCGCAACAGCGATAAACGGTATCCTTATTGTTTTATTCAACTTTGACAATTGGTTCCTCTGTTTTAGTATTTTCGCTTTCGTTCAATTATTGAATACTGCGCTCGGGATAAAAGCAATCGAACGTTTTGCAGATTTAGCGGCACCAGTAATTATCATCATCTCTATTTGGATTTACAGTACACTGTCGGGACGTGCACTCGAGCAGGGGCGTGATATTTGGGTTTGGGTGGAAAATCCTGTTACTGGAGGAGCTGCAGTCACTGCATTTTTCGTCGTCGTATTCAGTGTTATGGGATTTTGGGTAACCCTAGCTGCGGATATTCCTTCGATTTCCCGTCATATAAAAGCTCCAAAACATGAGCGGAATTGGTTTAAACGAAACAAAGCATCTCTGCTTGGAAGTCTCGTAGCAATGCCATTGGCGCAAACATTTATCATTGTTATTGGTGCGGTTTCCTATATCGCAGTGTCCAACGCAGATCCGGTTATTGCGCTTCAAGAAGCGGCGAGTGGTATAGTGCTAGTTATTTTACTAGTCATGATCGTGTTCGCTCAGTGGTCGACAAATATAGCTGCTAACTTGGTTCCGGCAGCAACGATATTCTCTAATGTAGGAGGACCAAAAGTTCCGTATTGGGCAGGCGTGTTCATGGCCGGTATTGCCGGAACAGTCGTACAACCGTGGAATTTATTCGATATTTTAATTCCGGTATTACTAATAGTTGGAGGGATTTTATCGGCGATTGTTGGTATCTTATTTGTTGATTATTATGTCCTGAGAGGAAGAAGAGTGAATGTTCCTGACTTATATGAGAGTAAGGGCCAGTATCGATATTTGAATGGTTTTAATGTCGCTGGATTCATTGCCTGGATAGTTGGTGGTGCGACAGCTTCTATATTATCCAATTATTCATTCGTAGTCGGGTTTGTTGTCGGGGGTGGCGTTTACTACGTTTTAGCTAAATACTGGTGGTTTAAAAAATATAAACAGGCTGAAATTGAAGATCCAGATGATGATAAATATTTAGGAATTACTGTTGGAAGAGACTGGATAATCAAAGATGGAGAAGAGGATAAGGATAAAACAATTGTAGGGTAGGTGGAAAATCTAATGTCAACTCACAATGAATTTATTGCTGAAAGAGATAAAATTGATTTTTTAATAGATCAAGGCTATCGAATAACGGCAGTGACAGAAAATTTAAGCGGTGATTTAGTTGAGTTTCAGCAAGTGGATGAATCAGGAGTACTTAGAGAAAAAAAGGAGACTACATCCTTACTAATAATGAACGCAAATGCAAGAAAGTATTTTTCTACGTTGATGATGGAACAACAGCGTTAATATGTTAAGAAAAACGCTTAGCGTCTTTTATTAAATACTGCGTAAGCTTTCGCCACAATCAATTAAGTATCAAGGGTGGGTTTCCTTTGAAACGTGTGGCGTAAAGGTAGCTTTCATCTTTCTTATATGTTGAAAAAGAAACAGGGATATCCTCCCTGTTTTTTTACTATTCAGGTAAGAAAGTATAGAATCGGACCATGTTTTGTATCGGAAGAACTCGAATCTGCTCTTGGCGGACGCTTTCCGCGGGCAATGCTTCAGTCTCCTCGGACAAAAACAGTCCTCTGGGGTCTTCAGCTATTGCTTTTCCCGCTGGAGTCGCCGCCTTCGCTACTTCAAGGTATTTTTTTAAAATGAGAATCAACAAAGACGCCTTTTAAAATGGGTGATTATTTGCTTTTTTAAGTCCAGAGAAAATAACTGTTAGGTAAACTACCTTTATAAAAAATTGTTGTTTAGAAGAATCCGCGAGACTCCTGTGGAAGAATGATCCAAGCGAGACCCCGCAGAGCGTTCGTTTGCTCGAGGAGGCTCGCGGATCATCCACGGAAAGCGAGCGGTAATTCTTCCAAACAACATTCCGTGACGATAAAGTAACAAAATAGAAAAAAAGACACTAAGTTTATAAAGATAGCAATGTAGTTTTCTTATTCTGAGTAATTGTCAAAAAACTCTCAGTATTTGTTTAGATATCTACTATAATAACAATAGGGGGTGTTTTGAATGCAATCAATGTTAACCATTGGAGACATCTTAGACAGAAAATACTTTTCAAATATTGAAGTGGTGGCCGGTGCTACCGGGTTAGGAAGACAAGTAAAGTGGGTCCACGTCGTTGAAGTTATAAAGATAAAATCGTTATTGAACGGAAATGAGCTGATATTAACAACAGGTTTAGGTTGGAAGACGGATGAAGCGTTGTTTATGTCCTTGCTTGAGCAGCTTATCGAATGCAATGCATCAGGTCTTTGCATTGAAATTGGGACAAGTACTTCTTCTATTCCACAGGAAATAGTTGATTATGCTAATTCACACCATTTTCCAATCATTATTTTTCATGAGGAAGTACCGTTTGTAGAAATCACTCAAGACATTCACTCTTTGCTTATTAACAAACAGTATCAAATGATATCCGATTTAGAAAACTACACGCAACAATTAAACAAAAAGATGCTCGAAATCGATCATTATGAGGAGATACTCACTTTTTTTCACAGATATTTAGATGTCCAAATTATTGCCAAATTCAATATGAATGATATAAAGTTTATCCCCGAAGTAGGTCGAAAGGAGAGAGAACGACTTCTACTTAAGATTAATACAACAGAGGAAACAAATGAATACAGTATAGCAAAGCAACCGGTGCAACTCTTAGGAAACCAGTATGCAGAAATTATCATTTATGCTGATACAAGAGAACTCAGTGAATATGATTATTTGCTTCTTGATCGAACAGCTACTGCTCTAGCTCAACATTTACTCCGAGACTTACTCGTTGAAGAGAAAAAAAGGATGGAAGAAACTGAGTGGATGCTAGATTGGTTAGATGGAGAACACAGTGAGGAAGAAATTCGTGAATACCTTTCTTACCATCAGGCAGACATAGATGCAAAGGATGGCGTTGTATGTGTATGCCGATTAAGTAAAGGACAGATTAAAAATATGGACAGTACGTACTTTAAGCTCGTTTTTCGTACTATATTCGAGCAATATGGATTCTCTACTTATTCTACGGAAGTTAGGAATCAACTTATTTTTATCTTTGTTAATCAACGAGAGTCCATAAACTGGAGAGAGAGAATGGAAAAAGGATTCATGCGATTTAAAACGAATCACTCAACAAAAATTGATTTGTCATCTATTTCATTTGGCGTTGGTAAATTTGTTGGGAGTCTAAAAGAGATACATAAAAGTTATCAAGCAGCGAAAGAAACGTTACTTCTTCAACATACATTACCTGAATCAAATAGAAGATTATTCTACGATGATTTACATATCTATCATATTATATCCCTTATTAATAAGCATGGAGATCTCCCGGAAATGGTAATGAACCATTTAACACCTGTCATTGAATATGATAAGAAAAACAATGGGACACTGTTGTATACATTAAAAACGTATTTTGCTTGCAATGGATCAAAACAAGAAACGGCAAAGAAATTATATGTTGTCCGTCAAACGTTGTATCATCGGATTGATAAACTGGAAAAGTTACTCGGTGAAGACTTTATGAGTCCTGAAAAAAGGTTAGTGATGGAACTTATGCTTGTTGCACACGATTATATGGTGAACCAAGAGACGAAGAAGAGTGTGGAATAATAGGTAAAGTCTTGCGAGAAGTGAAATCCTCGTGAGGCTTTGTTAATAGTTAAATACTTTTAGTGAAATTTTAGTATTTAGAGATAATACTTACACGCAATCCAAAGTTGCTAATCAGGGTGGCGAAAACTCACGCTGTATCTAACAAAAGATAGTCATCGTAGAAACGTAGTAAAATTACTGCAATTGCATATTAATAGTATTTTGTAAGGATGGTCCTCACTAGGTCGTAGTGGGGATTTTTTTGTTTTTTAAGAAAAGTGTTTGAATTTTTAGTAAAAATAATATATAGTTTAAGTTAAATAAACAATTATTTTACTAAAAACAATTAACACGCATATAATTGAGCAATATTTTTATTGTTAGTTATGTAAGCGGTTTAATGTTTGGTGAAAAATAGTTGGGGTCTCTATTCTTATGTTTCACGAAGTGGAGGATAATGAGACTTATTTATTTGGATTTTTGCTTGCTGCTCAGGTCAAGGTATCAGAAAAATTACTTAAGGGGGAAACATGAACATGAAAAAATCAATTTTTAGTCTGTCGTCTGTTACTTTTCTTTTAGTCGCACTTACTGCCTGCAACTCTGGTGATAATGAAACGAATGGAGACTCAAATGAAAGTGGCTCAAATGAAGATGAAGTAACTTTAACTTTTTATTCAACGATGGGGGAAGAAAATGAAATCGATGCCTTTGAATCAATTTTTGCAGACTTTGAAGCTGAAAACCCAGGTATAAAAATTGAAGGGAATTTTCCATCTGGTTCCTATGAGGATACGTTACGTGTAAGAATGGCTTCCAATGATTTGCCAGATTTGTTTGATACACATGGATGGGCAAAGAATCGTTATGGTAATTATGTTGCCGACTTAAGTGATATGGATTGGGCAGATCATTTTGACGAATCAATGGAACCAATTTTAAAAGATGAAGATGGAAAAGTATACGCATTTCCTATTAATCAAGCTAAAGACGGAATTATGTATAACGCAACGTTATTAGAGGAGTTAAATATAAAGGTTCCGGAAACGATGGATGAGTGGATAGCGGCAATGGAAACGGTGAGAGACGAAGCGGAAGGTGATGTTGCTCCGTTATGGATCCCTGGGAATGATCAGTTTGCGATTGGGCAAATTCTTGATCAACTTTCTACACCTTTGTTAGTAACGGATGACGACAACAATTACGAAGACGAACTGTTAGATGGATCGTTTGACTGGTCGAATTACAATTTGTTGCCGGAAAAGCTATTGGAAATGCAAGAGAAAGACTTATTAAATGTCGATGCTCTAACGGCAAATGATGCGCAAAGAGCACAGCTCATGTCACAAAATTTAATTGCTTTCACGTTTGCTGGGGGAGCTTTTGGTCCAGATGTACAGGAATTGAATTCTGAAGTGGAAATTGGATCGATGCCCGTACCGGCATTTTTTGAAGGAGATGAACCGAGTTGGATAGGTGGCGAGCGTCATACTGTGGCGGCATCTAAAGATTCAGAAAATCTTGAAGAAGCAAAAATGTTTATTGAATTTTTAGCTCAACCTGAGAACGCAAAAAAGATTGCAGAAGCTACGACATTACCTTCTGGTTTAACCAATGTAGATGCAGAAAACTTCTATGCAGAATATTACGAAAAGTGGTCTCACATCGAGGTACAACCTTATTTTGACCGTGTGTATCTTCCTAGTGGGATGTGGGATGTGTACGCCACAACTGGCGCCGATCTTCTGGCAGGGTCATTAACACCAGAGCAAGTCGCAGATGTGATGGAAGAGGAATATCAACGCTTAAGAGATGAGGGTGCTGAGGAAACAGAAGAATAAGTTAATTTAGAAGAGGGGGATTATCATATAATTCCCCTCTCCAAAAATATAGCCTTAATATGTTTTTCCTAGTCATGCTAACAGCTAAGGAGTTGGAAATTATGAATCAGGAGATTATCAATAAAGAATTATCTGCAAAAAAAAGTAAAATAAAACGGAAGAAACAATCTTCTCTTTGGTGGATGTATCTTCCAGCTGTTGCTGCTATCACAATGTTTATCATTTACCCATTTTTTAACGGCTTGCAAATAACTTTCACAGATTGGGATGGATTTTCTCAGACATCTAACTGGGTGGGGTTAGATCAATACGCACGGTTATTTTCTGATCCTCTTACATGGCTCGTCGTTAAGAACACGTTACTTTATGGAGTCGGTAGTACCATATTACAGATGACGGTTGGACTACTTTATGCACTCCTCTTGAACAGAAGTATTAAATTTAAAGCCTTGACAAGAACGATTGTTTACTTACCGGTTATTGTTAGTCCGTTAATTATGGGATACATTTGGATGTTCATCTTTGCTTATCAGGGTGGAGCATTGAATGACATAGTGATGTTATTTGGACTTGATAAAATCAATGCTTTAGGGAATCCAAGTTTAAACCCATGGATTATTGTTTTAGTAAACACTTATCAATTTGTTGGAATTTCGATGATCATCTATCTAGCCGGTTTACAAAGTATACAGAAAGACTATTATGAAGCCGCAGATATAGATGGTGCTACCGCTTTTCAACAATTCAAAAATATTACAATGCCACTATTAATGCCTGCAATTACGATCAATGTTGTTTTAAATTTAATAGGTGGCTTAAAGTTATTTGATGTGATTGTCTCTCTTACCGGCGGTGGACCTGGGAATGCTTCTCAATCTATGTCAACATTCATGTATTCTCTATACTTCCGCAGAGAAGATGCTGGGTATGCAGCGACTCAAGGAATTCTAATGACATTTATCATATTATTTATTAGTCTAGCATCACTCATTTACTTTAAGCGTAAGGAGGTCGAGGCATAATGAGTACGAAAACACTAAATAAATGGCTCCTGACAATTTTAGCTTTAGTCATATCCGTTGTTCATATTGTCCCATTTTACATTTTACTAACGACTGCCTTCAAGGAGACGGGGGATTTTAGCTCAAAATGGTTGTTTCCTAATTATTTCACCTTATCTAACTTCACAGAGGCTTGGGAGCGAGCGAATTTACTAAATGCTTTCACAAACACATTTATTATTACGGTAGGAGCAGCTGTATTACTTATCGTGTTTGGATCAATGGCGGCATATCCACTTGCGAGGGTAAAATCTAAGTTAAATCAGTTTGTTTTTTATCTTTTTGTAGCCATCATGGTTATTCCTCCACTGGCAGCATTGGTGCCCTTATACAATTTAGTAGTTAGGATGGGGATGATTAACACGCATGAAATTGCAATATTAAATAACTTTGCAGGTTTTCTTCCTTTAACAATCTTTTTATACTCTGGTTTTATCCGTTCGACGATTCCGAAAGAATTAGAAGAAGCGGCCAGAATCGATGGTGCTGGTGTAATGACTATATTTTTCCGAATTGTCTTTCCGTTATTAAGACCAGTAACAGCCACAGTTCTTATTATTTCTTCGGTATTTATTTGGAACGATTATCAGTTTGCAATCTTCTTCTTACAGGATAGCAGTGTGCATACGTTGACTGTCACTTTATCCAGTTTCTTTGGAGAAAATCAAAGCAATTTAAATCTCGTTGCCGCTGCAGCGTTAATGGCATCATTGCCGATGATTGTCTTGTTTCTTTTACTCCAAAAGCAGTTTATCGCGGGACTTTCGGCTGGCTCGGTAAAGGGATAATACTTGAAAAAAAGTGTAGACGTAATTTGTTAGGAGGTTATAACTTGGGTATTACATTTAAGTCATCAGAACAAACGTTTCATTTACAATCGAAGAATACCAGTTATATTTTTATGGTGAAAGAGGGGGGATATCTCGTTCATCTCTACTGGGGGAAAAGAATTAGAGAATACAATCATTCAAATAAGGTGAGATTTGAAGACAGAGGTTTTTCCCCAAATCCACTGGAATCTGATCGAACATTTTCTTTAGATACATTGCCTCAAGAGTATCCGCAATTCGGAACAACCGACTTTCGCGATCCGGCATATCAGGTGCAAAGTGAGAATGGTTCTACAATAACAGACCTTCGTTATAATTCTCACAAGATTGTTAAAGGCAAACCAAATTTAGAAGGGTTGCCTTCAACTTATATTGATAAGGAAGAGGAAGCGGAAACACTTGAAGTTACACTGATAGATTCTGAGCTTCATTTAAAGGTTGTTCTATCTTATACAACCTTTAAAGATTTTGATGTCGTCACGCGTTCCGTTCGTTTTGTAAATGAAGGCGTGGAGAAACTTCGACTATTAAAAGTAGCTAGTATGAATGTTGACTTTCATGATGCCGATTTTGATATTGTTACTTTACCTGGAGCACATATTAGAGAGAGGCATATTTCTAGAACGCCTTTAAGAGAAGGGGTTCAATCAGTAGAAAGCAGACGCGGTGCGAGTAGTCATCAGCACAATCCCTTTCTGGCTCTCGCACGTAAGGAAACGGATGAAGATCACGGAGAAGTATTTGCGTTCAACTTTGTTTATAGTGGAAATTTTCTAGGTAGCGTTGAGGTAGATCAATTTAATCAGACGCGAGTAAATATGGGGATTAACCCGTTTGATTTTACTTGGCTATTGGAGCCAGATGAGTCGTTCCAGTCTCCTGAAGTCGTAATGGCTTATTCTGGGGATGGATTCGGAGGAATGTCTAAAACCTTTCATAAGCTATATAGAACGAGGCTTTGTAGAGGGAAATTCAGAGATGAAGAACGTCCAGTATTAATTAATAACTGGGAAGCAACGTATTTTGATTTTAACGAAGATAAATTAACGGGTCTAGCAACACAGAGTGGAGCATTGGGAATTGAATTATTTGTTTTAGATGATGGCTGGTTCGGAAAACGAGACGATGATTACTCTTCCTTAGGTGATTGGTTTGTTGATAAGAAAAAGCTTCCTAATGGACTGAAAAACTTAGCAGAAAATATTCAACAAGAGGGTATGCAATTTGGCTTATGGTTTGAACCTGAGATGGTATCAGAGGATAGTGAATTATATCGAAAACACCCAGATTGGTGTATTCATGTACCAGAAAGACAACGCTCCAAGGGGCGAAGTCAGTTGATCTTAGACTTCTCGAGGGAAGACGTTTGCGAGGAAATTATTCAGCAAATTTCTAATACTCTTTCGAGTGCTCCAATTACTTACGTAAAGTGGGATATGAACCGCCATATGACAGAAGTTGGTTCTGGCGCACTACCAAAGGAAAGACAAAGAGAGACAGCGCATCGGTATATGCTTGGTTTATATAAGGTGATGGAAGAGATAACTACCCGTTTTCCAAATATTTTATTTGAAAGCTGCTCTGGTGGTGGTGGGCGCTTTGATCCAGGGATGCTCTACTATATGCCACAAACGTGGACGAGTGATAATACGGATGCTATTTCACGGTTGAAAATTCAATATGGTACAAGTCTCGTCTATCCAATTAGTTCTATGGGTGCTCATGTTTCTGCCGTACCTAATCATCAAGTTCATCGTAACACGTCATTAAAAACAAGAGGGATCGTAGCAATGTCGGGTAATTTTGGATACGAGTTGGATATTACAGAGTTGACGGATGAAGAAAGAGCGGAAGTTATGAAACAAACCTTTTTCTATAAAGAGAATCGTTCGGTTATTCAGTTTGGTGAATTCTATCGATTAAAAAATCCATTTGAGGGCAACGACACGTCATGGATGTTCGTGTCAGAAGATCAACAAGAGGCGATTATTGCATATGTACAAGTGTTGGCCGATCCAGCTCCAGCATTTTCAGTTATTAAATTAAAAGGCTTGGCCCCTTATAAAAAGTATCGAATTGATGAGCTAGAGAAGACTTTTTATGGCGATGAGTTAATGAATGTAGGTATAAACGTTCCTATGATGAAGGGTGATTTTCAAAGTTTTATGTGGAAGCTGATAGAAGTCTAAACGAGTGTTTTTAACTATAGGGAGCCCATCTCACGTAGCTTTTGTAAAGTAGGGTGTTTCAATGACAGTTGCAAATTTCGGTACCTTGGTTTTGGCTAGCTTTTTCCTATGCATGAAGTTAAAGTAAAGATTCATCGAGGAAAATAAGGTAATTAAGTGGTGATCATAGAAGCAAAATGATACACTATATATAACTTTACTAAAATTTTACTTCGAAAGGTCTATAAGGTGATGGAAAATGGCAACGATAAAAGAAATTGCTCAACAAGCTAATGTTTCTATTGCAACAGTTTCGAGAGTTTTAAATAATGACAAAAATCTTTCTGTTGCGGTTGAGACTAGAGAGCGGATTATGAAAGCAGCTAATAAGTTAAATTACACTCCTGTGAGGAAGCGCCCAGCGAATTTAATGCAACAAGCGAAAAAACAAAAAGTTGAAATTGGAATTGTTATGTGGTGCACAAAGGAGCATGAATGGGAAGATACCTATTTTCTATCAATTCGAAAAGGGATCGAGAACGAATGTATAAAACGTGGAATTATTGTTACAAAAATTCTCCATTATGGAGATGTGGATAACATTCAAACCAACAATATGGATGGAATTATCGTCGTTGGAAATACAGATCAGTTAACAGAAAAGAACATTAATAAAAAAATAAACAATAATGTCGTCTTCGTGAACCATGTACCAGAGCATGATGAATACGACACTGTTGTAATAGATTATGAAAGAGCTACCACATCGGCCCTAGACCATTTGTTTTCCCTCGGACATAAGGAAATTGGCTTTATAGGTGGTAGTGATCATACAAAAAAACATCCAGAAGTACGCGCTAAACAGGACGATCCCAGGAAAATAGTATATGAACAGTGGATGACAGAGAAAAAGCTTTATACTCCCGATAATATCTACGTTGTAGAAGAATATTTTATGAGCGATGGGTATGAAGGGATGAAGAGTGCGGTACAAGCAGGTTCATTACCTAGTTCTTTCTTTATTGCAAGTGATGCGCTGGCGATAGGTGCAATTCGTGCATTGCATGAGTTAGGTTTTCAAGTTCCGAAGGATGTTAGTATTGTGAGCTTTAATGATATAGATATGGCTAGTTTTGTACAGCCTTCCTTAACAACTGTGAAAATTTACACCGAGGAGATGGGTGCAATGTCGGTAAAGTTATTACTTGATCGACTAGATGGTCGCACCCTCCCAATGAAAGTAGTTGCACCGTCTCATTTAATTGTCAGAGAGAGTTCGGCTTCGTTATAGTTAGATCATTTAAGAAAAGGGTAGTATTCCGTTTTATGGAATACTACCCTTTTCTTTCTTTCGTTGTATGGACTACTAAAGAGATTGGAGTGAAGCCCATTTCAAACAAAAAAATCACAGTCAACGAGGATGATAGCGGCAAACCATTCATTATGTGGAACATCTAAGCTGTGTATTTTTACATTGTGTCTAATGAAAGTATGTGTGAAATCATAGATAATGAGAATATTAATTTATAAATTCTGAAAATTTAGAATAAATATAGGAGGGGATAGGATGTCTATCACTAAAAGTCAAACGAATGTCTTAAAGAACTATATTAATGGGCAATGGGTCGAATCCAATACGGATGAAACGTTGGAGGTGCCAAACCCTGCAACAGGTGAGATATTAGCACATGTTCCAATCTCGACAAAGGAGGATGTTGATTTTGCGGTAAAGTCAGCTAAAGCAACTTTTGAGAAGTGGAAAAATGTCCCTGTCCCTAAACGGGCAAGAATCTTTTTTAAGTATCACACTTTGTTATCGGAGAATCACGAAGAACTTGCAAGACTAATTGTTCAAGAGAATGGAAAAGCATTTAAAGAATCTTATGGTGAAGTACAAAGAGGTATTGAGTGTGTCGAATTTGCAGCAGGTGCACCTACGTTAATGATGGGAGAAACATTATCAGGAATTGCAGAAGGAATTGATTCGGAGATGTTCCGCTACCCGCTTGGTGTCGTAGGTGGAGTTACACCGTTTAATTTTCCGATGATGGTTCCTCTGTGGATGTTCCCCTTGGCGATAGCATGCGGGAATACATTTGTTTTAAAGCCCTCTGAAAGAACACCCTTGCTTGCGAATAAACTTGTTGAATTATTTAGTGAAGCTGGAGCTCCAGACGGAACCCTGAATCTTGTTCATGGTGCGCATGATGTTGTGAACGGCTTACTGGATCATAAAGATGTCAAAGCGATATCTTTTGTCGGATCACAGCCGGTAGCGAAATATATTTACGAACGGGCAGCATCACAAGGAAAACGAGTGCAAGCCCTTGCCGGTGCTAAAAATCATCATATTGTTATGCCTGATGGCAATATTGAAAAAGTCGTGCAACAAATTATCAGCTCTACGTACGGGAGTGCCGGACAACGATGTATGGCATGTAGCGCAGTAGTTGTGGTGGGTGAAAACGACGAATTTGTGAAAGCTCTGAATGAAAAAGCAGGACAATTAACCATGGGTAATGGGTTAGATGACGATGTCTTGTTAACACCGATGATCCGTCGGGAAAATAGAGAAAAGACATTAGGCTATATCAGAACTGGCGTTGAAGAAGGAGCATCACTCATTCGGGATGGTCGAAATGAAATGGATGAGACTGAAAAAGGTAACTTTTTAGGTCCAACCATTTTTGACCACGTTACTCCGGAAATGACAATTGCAAAAGAAGAAATTTTTGCCCCTGTCTTAAGTTTACTAAGGGCTAAAGATTTAGATGAAGGGTTAGAGTTTATACGGAAGTCACGGTTTGGCAATGGTGCCACAATTTACACAAAAGATGCCAAAGCCATTCGTCAGTTTAGAGAAGAAGCGGATGCAGGTATGCTTGGGGTAAATGTTGGTGTCCCTGCAACGATGGCATTTTTTCCTTTCTCAGGCTGGAAAGATTCATTCTACGGGGATCTTCATGTGAATGGAAAAGATGGAGTAAACTTTTATACACGAAAGAAAATGATTACATCAAGACACGATTGACCAAATTTAATCGAAAGAGGAGGGTTTTCATTGGAGATAAAGGACCATCATCAAACGGTACTTAAAAAGGACGAAGAGTATATTTGGCACTCCATGAAGCCGTACAATCCTGAGGGAACGATGGTGGTAAAGAAAGCGGAGGGTTCATGGATAACAGACACAGACGGCAAGCAATATTTAGACGCGATGTCAGGGTTATGGTGTGTTAATGTCGGATATGGTCGAGCAGAGTTGGCGGAAGCAGCGTATAGTCAACTAAAAGAATTAGCATATTATCCATTAACCCAAAGTCACCTGCCTGCGATTAAATTGGGCGAGAAACTGAATGAGATATTAGATGATGACTATGTAATTTTTTTCTCGAATAGTGGTTCTGAAGCAAATGAAGTGGCGTTTAAAATCGCTCGACAATATCATCAGCAAAACGGAGAGCCTCATCGGTATAAATTTATTTCGAGATATCGCTCCTATCACGGTAATACGATGGGGGCCCTTGCTGCCACAGGGCAAGCACAACGAAAATTTGCGTATGAACCACTCGCACCGGGTTTCATTCATGTTGCGCCACCTGATTTATATCGTACGAATGAAAAAAGAGACAGCAAACCTAAGGCTCTTCAATCCGTAAAGGATATAGATCAAGTGATGACATGGGAGTTAAGTGAAACAGTTGCTGGAATGATAATGGAGCCTATTATTACTGGTGGAGGCGTGCTTGTGCCACCTGATGAATATATGTCATCAGCTAAAAAAGTCTGTGAAAAGCATGGTGCCCTGCTTATTGTTGACGAGGTCATTTGTGGGTTTGGCAGAACAGGGGAACCATTTGGATTTATGAACTATGATGTAAAACCAGACATTATAACGATGGCAAAGGGCTTAACGAGTGGGTATCTGCCATTGTCGGCAACGGCTGTGAAAAAAGAAATCTATGAGTCATTCAAAGGGACGGACCAATACGACTATTTTCGTCATATCAATACCTTTGGTGGGAATCCAGCAGCTTGTGCATTAGCGTTAAAAAACCTGGAGATCATGGAAGAGGAGAATCTTGCTGCGCGATCGAAAAAACTGGGAGAACAATTAAAAAGTGAATTAACATCTCTTTTGGAAACACATCCTTTTGTTGGGGATGTTCGTGGCAAAGGATTACTCATTGGAATTGAACTTGTAAAAGATAAACAATCAAAAGAACCTGTAGAGGAGAAGGTCATAAACAAAGTGATAGCATCCTGCAAACAAAAAGGGCTTATCATTGGGAAAAATGGTGCAACGGTTGCAGGTTTCACCAATGTGCTTACTCTTGCCCCACCTTTAACTATAAAGGAAGAGGATTTAGCTTTTGTAGTTCGTACTTTAGTAGAAACATTGAGGGAAGTAAAAGATTAATAATCCATAGAAATTATTTGTACTTAAAAAACTGGCCAAGTATTATTTGGCCAGTTTTTTTTACAGAATTTATAGCATGTATGATTTCGAACAGTGTGTTCGAATCTGCTCGAAAAGGTTGGTGAATCATCTCCGGGATTTCGCAGATGCCATTCGTACAATCGGATCTTGCGGATTACGATTTCTTGTTTCTTCAATAGTGGAGGTACATTTCGGACACCTTAATGCGCGAGCTGGAATATCAGAAAAACAGTGTGGACACGTCTTTACTTTCGTTGATTCAATCGATGTTTTTTTAAGTTTAACCATGTTTATAATTACGATATAGGCTGCAAATGCAACAATGATAAAATGGATAACTGTCTCAATAAATCTTCCATAATTAATCGTTACCGCGCCAGCCGCTTCTGCATCAGCCAAAGTATCAAAGTTTCCACCTGATAGGTTTACATACAAATTTGAAAACTCCACTGCTCCTAGTAAGAGACCGAGAGGAGGCATCAGCATATCGGACACGAAGGAAGTTACAATACTTCCAAAAGCAGCTCCAATGATAAGACCAATACCCATATCTACGACGGTTCCTCTCACTGCAAAATCCTTGAATCCTTTAAAAAAACTCATTCAAATCCATCCCTTCAGAACAAAAGATCCTGTTCCAAAGTATATGAGGTTGTCCATTGGAAATATACCAGATTGCAGAAAGGGATCATTTCTCTTATTGAATGATAATTATAAAATTCTTATAGAGGGTTACCTATTTATATTTAAAGTATAAAAACGGGTGTCTCATGGGCTCAAATAGACCTGAGACACCTGTTTTAAGAAAATATTTCTTCTGTTTTACTCCATAACTTGTGAATGATGCTGCAAAAGACTAACGAATAGCAAAGAGGTTTTCTTGCGTGTTTCACGATCAATGATGCCATCCACTTCTAAATCATGATCTTGTTGAAATGCTTTTACGGCTTCATTTGTTGCAGGACCAAAACTTCCATCAATTCCTTTTGTGTCATAGCCTAGAATTGTTAGGCGCCTTTGCAACATTTCTACAGCCTCGCCGTGACTTCCATTAGTAAACTTAGCATGTGTACTTATCACTGTAGAACTGCTGGCTCCAGTTAGATCGTAGCCATGCTCTTCCCCTATTTTGTCAAAGGATTGATCTGAACTGGTAATGATAACAGGAGTATCGACCTCAAGTTCTTCAAAAAAGCTTTCAATTTCTTCATTGTGCATTCTGATACAGCCGGCACTTACATTGTAGCCGATAGAATTAGGATTATTGTTTCCATGGATGGCATATGTATTGCCATTTGTTCCAAAGGGATTAATTCCTATCCACCTTCTTCCCAAAGGGTTACTTGGATCTCCACCTGGAATTTCTTCTTTATAATAAGGTCTATCGACAATTTTATTGATGACCTTAAACTCTCCTTCAGGGGTTAAATCAGCAGTAGCGCCTGTGGCTACATCGTATATTTCAGCCACGCGATTATTCTCATAAAAGACAAGCTGATTTTGAGTTTTGTTTATGATGACTAATTGTTCATCATCAGCTGATACTGCAGGAACTTTAAATAAAAATAATAAAAATAAAATAACAAAAGGGGCCATTAATTTTTTCATATGCATTCCTCCAATTCGTCTTCACTCAATCATGTATATTACTGAGGTGCTGGTGGGATTCAGTTTTTTAGAAAAAAATCAGAATATTAAACAGTTTTAAAATAAATCCGAGTAAGTATACAGCAAAGGTAATTCCATCCCGTGTGCCGAATAAGTATTTAAAACAAATAATTATAAGAAAGCGGGGGAATAGCCTGTGAATGAGAAACAAAAGTATAGTAAGGTAGAGCACGAGCACAAGCACGAAACCTTAGAAAATGAACACACTAAGATGAGCTATGAATCACCTGTTAGACCACTATTTGAAAAGTTCTCCAAAGGAAGGGACGTATCACTAATTTATGGGGATCCGATTGCACTTGGAGATATGAAAATTCTACCGGTTGCTAAAGTTAATTACAGTTTCGGAGGTGGGGGCGGCAAGTCGCTTGGAACGGAAAAGGCTCCACCTTCTGAGGGAGAAGGTGGAGGAGGTCACATATCGATTACTCCGGTGGGAGTTTTCCACATAAGCCCAACGGAGACAATCTTCAAGCCAGTGAAGGATGTGAAAAAAACAATAGGTATGATAATGTTGGCGATTTTAACCCTTGGGTTCGTTTGGTTCAGTAGGAAAATTAAATAATACGGTCTTTTAATTAGAACAGAGAGTTACGCGAATTCGTGTTAAGTTTTCGGACGATCAACGTTGAAGGGGGATGATCGAACATTTCCGGATGCCAATTATTAATGAGGTTTGAAGCTTTTGCTATGGTTCGTAGCTTTCGCAAGAGACTCTAAATCTTTATTAATATAGCGCCTGTCTAATGAAAGTAAAGATTCTTTGGAAACTCCTTCATTAATATACATTCCTAGTTCCCAAACTTTCTCTTTTATAGGCTTTGAATTGTTTTCTGCAACAAGTGTCAATGCTTTAATGACAGCAATTAACACAGAGATGTCTGAAAAACTGTTTCGGACGATTTGATAAAAACTTCTATTCAGATAGTGTGTAAAATCTGGTTTTGTCCAGATTACTCGGAGGTTTTTATTACGGTCATGATGAAATGACTCGGGTAAATGTTTACTTCCGAGTTTATTTAAAATTCTTCCTAAGTTATTAATGCAATTAATCGCTGTGTAAGGATCGTTCATACTAGGCGATAAAGCCCTGAGAGCAATTTCAACAATTTTTGTGATATCAAATTCAATATTTTCAACGGACGCTAATTTTGTACTGATAGAAAAATATTTTTCATACTTTTCAAAAGACTTGTTGGTAGTTGCCCAAACAGAAAGAATAGAAATGTCGGGATTTACGTATTCACCAACGAGCCGTTCCAAACGAATGATACAATCATCTTTCTCTGCTTGTTTGACGAGCTTATTAATATGAATATTTCTAATATAGCCAGCTTTATTAGCGTGTATTTTTAGGGGAGTCATATGCTTTATTTCTTCGGATTCCCAATCTTCCCAAGGAGCATCTTTGTGGAATTCTTTTTCATTTAGAAGCTGAGTATCTATTTTTTCCATAACACCAAGAGTGATATTGTGGATTAAGTTACTAACTTGAATCCAATTCGAGGTGTGATGAATAAAGAAAACAAACACCATTAAACAGACGATGGCTAAAAAAACAGCAAAGACAGGAACAAAAAAGTGGGTGGCTATTTCTGATTCTCTTAAAAAGAGAAGGACTAGAATGGAGTAGACAAAACCTCCGACAAAAACGCCTAAAACTTGTTGTGTACTGGTATTCGTTATGAAATTTTGAAGAGTCCTTGGGGAGAATTCAGACAGAAAAGTCGTGAGAACGACTAAAATCATTGAAAATGTAATGGTAGTCATCGTGAGTAAAGAAGCAGAAATAGAGCTCAAGATTACTCGAGCTAAGTCAATGTCAGTTAATAAAATTTGTGGAATTAGATCAATAATGTCTGTGCGAGTCATCATAATAACATCTACTTTAAGACTGACAAGTGCTAGAATAAAAGCAAATAAAGCGTAAACTAATGGAATACACCAAAAACTCGATTTCATCTTCAATAACAAAACTGATAATGACATCACCGATACCTGCCCGATACATTGACGTACGTATAGTATTCGGGTTTTTTACTTTTTCTATTCTACTGAATTCTAGATGAGGGTATAAAAAAGAACCCGATAGGCTAGAAAAGTTTCCAGGGTTCTCTGTGACTACTTGTTTGATTGTTTTTAACACTGTTTAAAGAATTCTTAACCTAAAAACTCTTCGTTTTTGCTATAGAAATCCATAAGACTCTTACCAAGGATTTCTCGATCCCCCATGTGAGTTAAATAAGGATAAAGATAACTGTGATGTTGTTTGGAATGGATGATTCGTTCATCATTTTCTACTATTAGTTCTAACTCGGGTGCTCCTCTAGTAAGTAACGTAGCGGCGGAATAATATATGTTCCCGGTTGTATCCTTTAATGGGATATCTAAAACAACTACGACTCCTTCTCGGTTATCATTTTTATAAACCAGTAATCTTGCCATGTTTTTGCATTCACCTTAGCTTTCTACATTATATTTTGTAGTTATTTATATCTATATGAAATATCCAGGTAGTAACTTAATGATTACATTATACCTAACAAATAGGAATATTGATACTTAAATAGTTTAATGTATAGATAAAAAGACTCTTATATTGCAAAAAGCATCTTAAATAAATGTTAAATAGTACTATAATGGGAATCGGGTAGACTGTTAGGAGCGGCCCTGTGCAAAAAAGCTTCAGAAAAAATTAAAAATAAACTTTTTCTGAAGCCATTCAAAATTGTTAACTAGTAACGACATTGAGACACTAAGACTTTTAGGTTTTTGGATCAGGCGTACTATGGCTTTAATGAAAAGTTAAAAAAAGGAACAAATTATGGATAGTTTAACTGGATTTAATTCATAGTCAATTTTAGCATTATCTTGTTTGAACAAGGTAATCGCATCAATTATCTTTAAATTGGGTGATGTCTGTGCATCAACATCGCATGTAATCAGAAACTCCATTTTTTGTTCGGAAATACCGATATGAAATGCAATCTTTTTGTTAACGGACGGGGCAGATTGATAGAGAACGAATAAAAGTTCATCCATGATGATATTCAAATATTTAATTTGCCTTAATGTAATCCGGCTGTTGTCTGATTTAATATCTGCCGAAACAAAGATGATTATACCAAATAGTCTGGCTAAGCGACGTTTGTTAATTAACAGAGCATATAGAAGCTCGTCTAAACCTTCTAAACCTTTTCTAAGATCATTTTTTGTCGTCCAGGCTGGTGATGCTGTATAGTTTTGCCCTTTTTCTATAAACGCTTTGATAGATTGAATGGAGTTATCTTTTTCCGTTAGCTTTAGAATTGCATTGTTACGGACTTCCTTTTCTCTTACTAGTTTTTCAATAATTGTACTTGCTTGTTGATCTTGATCTAAAAATATTTTTTTGGCTTCCATCAGTCGCTTCGTTTGAAATTGAGTGTACAGAATATGATAGCCGGACATAATGATAAAGATCACGATAATACATAGCAAAACGAGTGTATCTCTTATGACTAATTCACCTTCCAGTAACACGACAGCCACTAGGCAAATAAATACATAGGTAAGGACAGAAAGGGTAATGATGATATTTCTAAGTCTTTTGGTGAGATTGGGTTCTCTTAAGTGAACCCTTAATTCATCCAAATAATATGTATATTTACTTAAGAGGTAGCACAGTGAGACTGTAATAATTATAGTGATAATTTGTAAAATAACCGGTAGAAATAGATTTGAAAATATAATGTCAAAATAACTGAAATTGGAAAGGGACATCATCATTTCTGCAATTAAAAGTTGAATGAAAATATAAAATCCGTAGCCTACCCCGGTGATGACGAACATTTCGAGATAATTTACTTGAAAAATCTTCTTTACTAATGCCATTAATAATAAGATTTGTAATGCGATAATAACAGCCATAGGAAATGGAGCGTATCGTATTACTACCGCAAACAGGCTCATGATTAGTGCAATGATAATAATTCTCTTTATATAATTCCGATAGAAATAACCTAGTAAAATTACAGGAAGGGATAACAAGGTGACCCATTCTATGATAGAAACGACATTTTTAATGATATAAAACAAAGCATTCACCAGATTTCTTTTGAAGACATAGAGGAAACTAATTCCTGTAGTACGTATGCTTACTTGCTGGCAATCTCATAATAACGTGTGTACCTGGGAGTTTTTGATTATTTTCAATCTCAAGAGTTCCATTTAAAGTCTCGATAATAGCTTTGCAGATTGGTAATCCTATCCCGGTGCCTTCATCTTTTGTTGTATAAAAAGGGAAGAAGATTTGATCAATATGTTCCTCAGCTATCCCGGGACCATTATCTAAAATATTGATATTCACATAGTCATCATTTTTAGTTAACGTTATATCAATTTTTCCTTTGTTGTCTTCGAAGGCTTCTATAGAATTATTGAACATGTTTGTAAGAACTCGTTCAAACCGTGTCTCATTCCCGGTAATATATGTTTCATCTGTTGTTTGTGAGCTAAAGGATACGTGGTCGAAGGAGTGATTCATTTCAAATAGATGAATCACTTTATTTATGCTTAATTTAACATCAATGATGGATAGATTATCCTGATGAAGATGGGTGTTCGATAAACTTAACAACTCTTGTATTAAAAGCTCCATTTTTAAGGCTTCATCTTTAATGATAGAAATATAGTTTGAGACGTTAGGGTCGGATTTTACTGTTTCATCGCGCTCTAAAACCTGAGTGAATCCAATAATAGAAGTAAGTGGATTTCGAATTTCATGGGCGAAAAATGCAGACATTTTGCCAATTGCTTTGTGGTAGTCATCTGTTGACTGGTTGCCTTCTGTTTGATCCAATGACTTATCTTGATTTAATTCAATCTGAGTCTTTGTATTTCCGTTCTTAGTCGGTTGTTTCTTTAAAAAAGGCCACACACTACAACACTCCTAGACAATAAGCACTACAATCAAAAAGAGAAACGTTTATTTTAAATATTCCCTTTTATACATTATAGTGTAAAAAAACCGATAAAGTAACATGTATTTTATACAATAAAAAAATGACACCAGACTTTTTAGGAAAGGTGTCAAATCTAACTAAACTTATTTCGTTGCTTTATTTTCCATAAGAGAACCAATAAACAGAGCTATTCGTAACCTGAGTGTTTCATCATCCTTTTTAAAATCAGTCCCAATCAGTTTCTCACACTTTTTCATTCGATAAATAACCGTATTCCGATGTATGTACATTTCTTTTGCTGTGTCGGAAATCTGGCAATTATTATTTAAATAGCTTGTTAACGTATTGACAAGGTCTTCTTTTTCCTTGTCCTGCGGATAAGCTAATTCCTTTAAAGACGATTTATAATACTCTTTTAACTTTTGCATGGGAATAGTTTTGAATAACTCTGTCAGTTCCTTAATGCGATAGTTTTTAATAAATCTTTTTGTGTTTTCTCTATAGCCGGAGCGCAATGCGTCCACGGCTTCATGGAACACAGTGGGAAGGTCTGTCACTGTTTCTGTGTAATTACTGATCCCGAAGGATAACGAAGAATTCAACGTTTGAAAAATATCCAATTGAATGGCGGCAATCGTTTCTTGAACTTTTTGCTCCATCATTTCATCATAGAATTCAAAGCCTAATAAAATGATAAATAAATCACCTTTTGTAAACAAAATACTATTTTCAAATTGACTACCTAACAAAGACTCAAGTAATTCATATATTCTATCCCGCTGGTGACTGATTTCTCTTTCCGTTCGCATAGGTGCAGGGTATAAATGAAAATCAGAAGCAGCATCCATTTTACAAGAAATGCATATATAGTGAAGCTTTTTATCAAGCTTGTATTCTCGACCTCTGTTTAGAATCTCCTCAGGTGAGACAATTGTGCCTTCCATTAAATCTGTAAAAAATTCATTTTTCAGTCTACGAGAATGTTCTTCAATCGCGTGTATTTTCATAAATTCAAACGAAATAACGTTTGCAGCCTGCTCTAGTGCCAACGTAAACGGATAATTGTTTTCCAGCGATGCGCCAAAAATAATAATATACCCCTTTTGTAAATTCGTTGTTTTAATTGGATAGATCGAGACCTCATTAAAAATACTGTTTGAAGATTTATTCGGAAGTTTTATGACTTTATAATCCTCGATGTCATGGTGATGAATCGTCTCGTGAATGTGCCAATAAATATCGAAGAATGAATCTTTATCCACATCAGGAGAATATGCAATGACATCCAAGTGATAGTTCAACAGAATTACAGGAGAATCTAAAATACTAGTTAAGCTTTGAATAATCTTCGTAAAACCTCCGCCGGAAATGACGATATCTGTAAATTGACGATGGATCGTCATCGCATAATTTAATTCATACGTGCGCTCTTTTAGAATACAACCAAGGGATTCCTGAAGCATTTCACCTAAGGAATGTTCCAAAGATAATTCGATAATGGGAAAGTTTTTTTCGTTTGCGATGGTGATGATCTCCTGAGGTATTTCTTCAATATACCGTTTTGTCTTTAACCCTAATCCAGCACACCCTTGTTTGGCCATCTGTTTGACTAAATCAATAAGATCTTGAGGATTATTCTTTATCGAATAGGCGGTAGTGAGCAAGAGCTGATCTTTGTTTAAATAATGAATAATATCGGGTGCATCCATTAAATTCACGGACTGAACAGGATTGCTCAATCCAACTTCGCCAGCGACAACTCGTGTTTGTTTAAAAGTAGATAGTTCTAATATATCTGCGATTCTCATTTTAGACTCACTCCTCTATCCCTTGCGTTATTCATTCCAGCGATAAAATGTCTTGATAAAAGTATGTATTGTAAATAATGTACAAGAAATAAGCCCTTTTGGAAGCTTCTACGTAAGGTAATATCACTATATTTGTGAAAAAATTAGTTAAAATATACAAAATGAAGATAGATTACTAAAAGAGGATTTCCCACTCACTTTATGAACATTGTAAATAATGTTACGTGGATTCAGAAAAGTTGAAAAAAGATCGGAAGTAAACCTTACAGGAAGAAAATACGAGACACATCCTAAGAGGTTCGTACGTATGGTAACGCTTAAATAGGTGTGTATACTAGAGTATCGTTAAACAGTGGGGCGAGAGAGGTCTTAGTATTTTATAGGTATTTAAAAAATCAGAAATTAGCATTAGCACTTGTGACTAAAATAATGAAATATTTTTAGCTATCATATCCAATGACGGCTAATCAATAGCAGATTAAGATAATGGCATAGAAGTGAAGAAATGAAATTACGATTACTGGAGGTAGGAGACATTTCATGTATACATTATCGGAAGTAAATAAAATGGGAACTAGTGAATTCGTTACTAAGATAGGTTCTGTATTTGAACATTCGCCTTGGGTGGCAGAAGAATCCGTAAAACATAAACCCTTTGCTGATTATAACCAACTATATTCGATGATGATCGATGAAATGTATCAAGCTCATCCTTCCTTACAATTATCTTTATTAAGAGCACACCCGGATTTAGGAACGAAACTGGATATTTCGCAATCGTCTAAACTAGAACAACGGAATGCAGGGCTGAATAATCTTTCTGAACAAGAATATAAAGAATTCTCTTTATTAAACGAAACATATGTAAAGAAGTTTGAGTTTCCTTTCATTATGGCGGTGAAAGGTCAGGATAAAGATCGCATTCAACAGAAAATGAAGAAAAGAATCGAAAATAATCCGGATCAGGAACTGGAAGCGGCGCTTTATGAAATTAGTAAAATTGTTAAGTTTCGCTTAGACGATATAGTTGAAGCAGACTAACCAATTAATTAATAGGGAGGGGAATGAACATGACGGGGAAATTAACGACCCATGTGTTGGATACTAGTATTGGAAAACCAGCTGGTAATTTGCTTATCGAACTTTGGAAATACAGCAGTCTGACGGAAACGTACATAAAAGTTATTGAAAAGCAGACCAATGCAGATGGTAGGGTTGATGGGGCGCTTCTGGATGAGGAAACGATGGAGATAGGCAACTATGAATTATTGTTTCACGTAGGTAATTATTTTAAAAAAATGGGTGTAGCCCAAGAAAATCCTCCTTTTTTAAATGTTGTGCCAGTAAGCTTCGGCATCTCTGATAGGGAAATCCATTATCATGTTCCTTTACTCATTGCTCCAGGAGGATACAGCACGTATCGAGGGAGTTAAATAGATGGTATCGCAGCGAAAGCAAATATTGATAAGAGAGGAGATAGGAAGATGATTCATTCCAATGTTATTCAAAAGGAGAAGGCAGTCGATAAAAGTGCAAAAAATGTACTCGTAAATTTAGCGAATGTTAGAAAGGTTTACCCAAATGGGACCGTTGCTGTTACGAATGTTAATTTACAGGCTGGCGAAGGTGAATTTATCTGTTTTGTCGGGCCATCCGGTTGCGGAAAATCAACGATCTTTAATATGGTGACAGGGTTAACTGACCATTCACAAGGAGAGTTATCGGTGTTGGGAACGACTCCTGCTCAAGCGCGAAAGCATAATGAGATTGCCTTTGTATTTCAAGACCATACTCTTCTTCCATGGGCAACCTTGTTGGAAAATGTGACTCTGCCTTTGAAGTTAAGAGGTCTCCCAAAGAAACAGGTAAAGGCCGAAGGGGAAAGAGTACTAACGCTTGTCGGACTGAAAGATCATATGAATGTTCCCCCAAGGCAGTTGTCCGGCGGGATGAAAATGAGAGTCTCGATTGCCAGAGCCTTAATTACGAGGCCAAAGCTGTTGTTAATGGACGAGCCTTTTGGAGCGTTAGACGAAATAACCAGGCAATCATTACAGGATGAACTGTTAAATATATGGAATAAAGAAAAAGAAATGAGTGTCTTGTTCATAACACATAATGTTTTCGAGGCAGCTTATTTATCCACTCGTGTTGTTGTGATGACGCCTCGACCGGGAAAAATAGGTGATATTATTAACATTCCAACTTCTAAAAAACGTGATGAAGACTTTAGAACATCAGATGAATTTAATAAATATGTCGGGGAGATTTCTAGCTGCTTAAAACATTAAAACATTAAAACGAGTAAATATGGAAGGGGGGTCGTTGATAATGGAAATAAACAAAGAGGCAACCGTAGATGCACAAACCTATTCGAAATCATCGGCAAAGAAAACCAAGACGAAGACCAAAAGTGGAGGGAATATGCCGATCCAACTTTTCATTAAAATTATCCCTCAAATTTCAGTGTTAGTCTTGTTTATCGGTGGTTGGGAAGGACTCGTAAGGGTAGTAGGGACACCAGCTTACATTCTGCCTAAGCCATCCGATATTATCATGGCTTCTGCTGAAAATTGGTCTAACCTTGTATCAGCGGTTACAACATCGATGACATCTGCGGTAATTGGTTTTTTGGTTAGTGTGGTTCTTGGTATTGGGATAGCAATATTGCTGTCTTTATCAAAATTGGTGGAAAAAAGTGTTTACCCTTATGTCATTATATTACAAACGATTCCTATCGTTGCAGTGGCTCCGATTATTGTCATATGGTTTGGAGCAGGGTTGAATGCGATTATAATTATCTCATTTTTAATTAGTTTTTTCCCGATCCTGTCGAATACACTAATTGGATTAAATTCTACCGATCAAAATTCAAAAGATTTATTTTATTTATATAATGCAAGTAAATGGCAGACGATCTGGAAGCTTCGCCTTCCCGCCGCATTGCCATACATTATGGCAGGGTTGAAGATTTCTTGTACGATGGCCGTAATCGGAGCCATTGTCGGTGAGTATATCGCAGGTATCGGTGGAGGAGATGGCGGGCTAGGATACTCGATTACCGTAGCTGCATCACGTTTGCAAACTCCTTATTTGTTTGCTTGTGGTTTAGCGGCCGCAGTCCTGGGAATTGTGTTCTTCTTATTAATTAATGCTCTATCAAAAGCAACACTAGGTTCTTGGCATGACTCAGAAATAAAGCACTGATCGACAGCTCGGTCGGATTGAAGGGAAAGTTTCCTATTTAAATAAGAAGACAACCCTTCTTAGTCAACGAATTCTCAAATAGAAAATTAAAAAACTTATATAAAGAGGGGTTTGAAAAATATGTTTAATAGATTATGTGAGTTCAAAAGAAAATCTCTTTTAAGTGGTTCTGTAGGCTTAAGTGTATTACTTGGGTTAACTGCTTGCAGCGGGGAAGAAGAGACAAATGCAGTAACAGAAAATGCAAGTAATAATGAAGAATCGATAGAATCTGCGGAAGTTGTTTTAAATTGGTTTCCTAAGAGTCAGCAGGGTGGAGTATTCGCTGCTCAAGAAAAAGGCTTTTTTACTGATAATGGTTTAGACGTGGAGATTTCACCAGGAGGACCTGGCGTTTCATCGATTCAAATTGTTGCTTCAGGAAATGCTGAATTCGGTTTAGCTCACGCGGACCAAATTGTCATCGCTAGAAATGAAGGAATCGAATTAGTAACATTAGCTGCTGTAATGCAAAACAGTCCAGCAACGCTTATGTTTCATGAAGGCGAAGAAATTACTGATTTTGAAGATTTAAATGGAAGAAATGCTTATATCCAAGCAGGCATCCCCTATTGGGAGTACTTAACGAATTCTTATGATTTAAGTGATGTTACGGAGCTTGGATATACCGGTCAGCACGTTAATTTCATTGAAGATCCTACTGGTGTCTCTCAAGCTTTTGAAACTTCTGAACCTTACTTCCTGGATAAAGAAGGAATTGCAACAGAAACAATGCTAGTTTCCGAATCAGGATTTGATCCATACAATGTCGTCTTATTTGTTCCAAAGGATTACTTAGAGGAAAACAAAGAAACGGTGCAAAAATTTACGAGTGCGTTTGTGGAAGGATGGGAGTTTTACGAGGAATCACCTTATGAGATCAATGAGGTCATCCATGAAGCTAATCCTGATCTAGCAGTAGAAGATCTGAAATTTGAAACGGATAGCCAAGAAAAGTTTATTTACAGCGGTGATGCTGAGGAGCACGGCTTTGGGCATATGACCGAGGAGAGATGGCAAACACTTATCGATCAGCTGGTAGAGATTGAGATGCTGGATGAAGGGTTTGATCCAAATGAAATATTCACAACTGAGTTTCTTAATTAGAAATTAAGTGTTAAGACAAGTGGCCAGCCAATACATTGGTTGGTCTTGTTTTAATCTAAGATTAAGAAAGCAACTGCTTCTATTTTAAATATAAAGCTACGTGTTTTTCTTACATGATTAAAATTTATAAGTTGACAGCTATCTTTACGCCACGCGTGTCAAGGGAAACCCACCTCCTTTCGGGTAGCACCTACACGCACTTCGTAGGTGCTACCCGGGAGTGGCGAAAGATAACGATGTATGTAAGAAAAGACGCTACGCGTTTTTCTTAAACAGTTAATTGATCTAAAATTAAGTCTTTTTTTTAGTTAGATTAAATAATGACTGTGTCATGCAGTTCCCATAGAATAAAAGACACAGACAAACGTATAAAAAGTGAGGGGGAGTGAGTGCATTGATTTTAGCTAATAAAATTAATCAGCAAAGGCTTTGGCATCATCTAATGGAGCTGGCTGAAATCGGCAGCAGTCCTGATAATGCAGAATGTATTACGAGACTTTCTTTGAGTGAACCGGAACTAAAAGCGCGTGCATACATTATCAGTTTAATGGAAGAAATAGGACTTGATGTTCGAGTAGACACTATTGGTAATATTATTGGAAAATTAACAGGAGAAGATCAGACGGCTCCTTCTGTGTTAGTTGGTTCTCACATTGATACTGTCTATCACGGGGGTAGATTTGATGGGTCCCTTGGAGTTATAGGAGCGATAGAAGCAGTTCGTACAATTATAGAATCAGGGGTAACATTAACCCATTCTATTGAAGTTGTTTCATTTACTGATGAAGAGGGTTCAAGATTTGGCACTGGTTATATTGGAAGTAAGGCAATGGCAGGTCATCTTAAAGAAGAAATATTTAATTACAAAGATGAAAATGGTATTTCTTACAGAGAAGCATTTATAAAAGCAAACCTTGATCCAGATAATTATAAGCAAGCAATTCGAAACCCGATGGAAATAAAGGCATATCTCGAAATGCATATCGAACAAGCGAAGGTACTGGAAGAAAATGATTTACCGGTTGGGATCGTTACTGATATTCAAGGGCCAGTCTGGCTTGATATTACTTTAAATGGGGATGCCGACCATGCCGGTGCAACGCCAATGCACATGCGAAAAGATGCTTCGATTGCCATGGCTGAAATCGTGATAGCGATTGAAAAAATTGCTACCTCTTTTAATGGAGTTGGAACGGTGGGAATCATGAAAGTGGAACCGGGTGGAGTAAATATTATTCCTGGTAAAGCTTCTTTCTCAGTGGATCTGCGCCATGCCGATAAAGCAGTTAGACAGAAAATGGTAGATAGCGTTTATCAGGCAATCGAACTTTCATGTGACAAGAGAGGTATAGGTTCTCTTGTTGAGGTGAAAAAAGCGGTGGATCCAGCTTCTTGTTCAAACGAGATTGTTAATATACTAGAGGAAACATGCGAAGACTTAAATATTGATACGATGAGATTAAATTGTGGAGCAGGTCATGATTCCCTTATCATGTCTAAAATTACGAAAATGGGAATGATTTTTGTCCGATCAAAAGATGGGATAAGTCATAATCCGAAAGAATGGAGCAGTAGTGACGACTGTGCAGCAGGGACTGAAGTTGTTTATCATTCTTTACTAAACCTTGCTAAATAATATCGATTGGAGTGGCCATACATGACAAAGCAGATGAATCAATTCCAAGTACCGCCACGAACGATAATGACTCCGGGACCGGTAGAGGCAGAGCCAAGTGTACTCAAGGCGATGTCATCATCCATTTTAGGACAATTTGACCCAAGCTTCACCTCGATGATGAATGAAACAATGGAGATGCTCCGGAAAGTACTGCAAACAGATAACCAGTGGGCTTTTCCTGTAGATGGGACTTCCCGGGCTGGTATCGAAGCAATGTTGTGCAGTATTATTGAAGAAAATGATAAAGTTCTCATTCCAGGGTTTGGACGATTCGGCTTTTTACTGGCGGAAATAGCAGAGAGATGTGGAGCTGAGGTCTATTTTATGGAATGTGAATGGGGAAAAGTATTTGATCCTGAAACGGTTATTGCGGAAATAAAAAAAGTCCGGCCAAAGGTTGTGGCAATGGTTCATGGAGATACTTCAACTGGCCGAATGCAGCCATTAAAAGAGATAGGGCAAGCTTGTCGTGAAGCGGACGCACTTTTTGTCGTTGATGCGGTGGCAACTGTAGCAGGAACCGAAGTGAAAACAGATGAGTGGATGATTGATGGTTTGATTACGGGTACACAAAAATGTATTTCGGTTCCGTCAGGAATGGCACCTCTTACATACAATGACCGAATTGAAAAAGTTTTAGCACAACGAAAATCGATTGAAAAAGGTCTTGCTTCTTCACAAAAACTTTCGAATGATTTAGGCAGGCGTATTCGCAGTAATTATTTGGATTTAAGTCAACTGCAGGATTACTGGAGCCCGGCCCGGCTTAACCATCATACGGAAGCTACATCGATGCTTTATGGATTATATGAAGGCTTAAGAGTCATTTTGGCGGAAGGATTGGAAGAACGGTTTAACCGTCACCGATTAAATGAAAAGGCACTAATGGCTGGAATAGAAGCAATGGGGCTCTCGTTATTTGGAGATGCTGACTGCAAGTTGCCAACTGTCACATGTGTGGTGATTCCAGAAGGAGTGGACGGAGATTCCGTCAGAGCCATGTTATTAGGGGAGTTTGGGATTGAAATTGCGAGTTCGTTTGGTCCGTTACACGGAAAAATTTGGCGAATCGGTACGATGGGCTATAGCTGTCAAAAGAGAAATATTCTTTTAACTTTAGCAGCGTTTGAAGCAGTGCTCATTCGGCATGACGTGAAACTGAATAATGGTATGGGAGTGCAGGCAGCACTTAATGCGTATCAGCTAAAAGAAACTGTTGTAAATAACAGTTAGTTATTGAGGCACCCCCCGTGAGAGAATTCTTACGTGGGCTATTTTTATATAGAAAGAAAGTAAAAGATAACACCTATCTTTACGCCACACGTATCAAGGGGAACCCACCTCCTTTCGAGTAGCACCTACAAAAGTAGCACGTCGAAAATGAGAGCATAAGCGAGAATAAGAGAGTTTGAAAGTCGAAAAAAAAGGTAGGTGCTCCTGCGGTTACTCGTCGCAGAAAACATTGCTACCGGAGTAGCACCTACAAAAGTAGCACGTTGAAAACGAGAGCATAAGCGAGAATAAGAGAGTTTGAAAGTCGAAAAAAAGGTAGGTACTCCTGCGGTTACTCGTCGCAGAAAACATTGCTACCGGAGTAGCACCTACAAAAGTAGCACGTTGAAAACGAAAGCATAAGCGAAAAAATCCGACAGACTCTTGCAGAAGCTAACGCTGTATTTAATAAAAGACGCTATGCCGTTTTTCTTAGTCACCTTTTCCTGCTCGTTTGTTCCAATATGGTTTCACCTTCATTGATCTCTCTATTAAATTCTCCAGGAAAAGTGTCTTCCATTGCATCCTTTATCGTGACTTTAATATACGTTCTGTCGTCATATGAAATACGCTCTTTACTTAAGCCTCTGATTGCACTATTCTCCTTGATGCATAAAGGATCAATTGTCAGTATCTTTTCTAAGTACTGTTCCGTTTCAGACAAAGAATCAAAAAGCCTCGGGTATCCATCGGAGCCCATTGAAAAAGACGTCACATGCGCAGGAACATCGACAGCTTTAATACTTTCTGTATACATCGGAAAACCGTTAATCACTTCGTAGCTAAACCGTTCGTTGGGTGGTCGATTCTGAAACTGATATTGGCGCTGCAGGAGCGGGACAATCTGGTCAAAACTCGTGTCATTATCCATGATCTCCTGGACCGTTTTTCCTTGGGCGAGTTGAGACTCTATCAGCATGGCCCGAGCTTGACTGGTAATGAGGTCCACTTCTTTTAAATGTTGATGGTTTACTCCGTCTACATAACATTGGCAATCACCAATCATCCAGATTTTTCGGTGGTGGTGACTATAAAGTGACATCACAGCAGATGGTCTGATAAAGGGTTTCTTTAAGACTTCTTCAACCATGGAATGCTCGTGGTAAAAAATCTGGAACTTTGCATTAATTGCAGTAATGATTTCCTCAATAGACTCCGGGCCGTTTAATTCAACTATGGCCTCCTTAGTTAAAACTGCAGCATGCTGTCCGGGAGTTTTGCCGGCAATGAGCTGATTAGAAACGTTGGATGCCCCATCGATAACAGCTGCAAAGTCAGGGGTAACAAGAAAGGTATCTTCGACGTTATCCAGTGTTCCAGTTTTGGATTCGCAATGGCTCTCCTGTATGTTTAGCATGATTATTCCTCCATTTCTCTAACTAGTGCTATTCAATTTTAGTCTAAATTAAGTTTCTTTAGAATCCCTTCTAATTGGGCAACTGCTTCGAACAGCTTATCGGCTTCGCTGTCCTGAAGTCGAGTTAACCTCCCTTTAATTTCTTCTTTAAGTACCTCTTCTCTATTAGCTAAAAACTCTCCTCCTTTTGATGTGAGCTTTATAAAAATTACTCGGCGGTCTTCTGCTGCCTTTTCCCTCGTTACAAGTTCTTTTACGATTAACTTGTTTATTAAAGGAGTGAGATTTGATTTTTTTATTGCTAACTTTTTTCCCAGATCAGACGTACGGATTGGTCCGAATTCTTCAACGATTTTTAACAGGAAAAAATGGGTATGGTTTAATTCGTTATCATGAAAAACTTGAACTGGGGGAAAGAGTTTTTTATTCATCAATGGAAAAATCGAGAGCAGGTTAGCGACAAGCTTATCTGTATTTTTCTGATCCATGTAATAACCTCCGAATGATTCATTTCTAATTCTGAAGACTGCAATGCAGTTTTTAGCAAGATAAGAATTTATAAATTGACAGCTATCTTTACGCCACAAGCATCAAGGGAAGTTCGCCCTCCTTTCGAGTAGCACCTACACACACTTCGTAGGTGCTACTCGGGGTGGCTTTAAAGATGACGCTGTAATTAATAAAAGACGCTACGCGTTTTTCTTAGTTGACATTAATTTAAGTTAAGGGAATAATATAGTTATTATATCATAACTAATTTAGCTTGGAAGCAGGTGACTTTTATGGATAACATGATTGAGGTAAAGAATTTAACTAAAACGTATAAAAAGGTTGATGCTGTAAAGGGAATAAATTTTGATGTGAAAGAAGGGGAAATTTTTGGTTTCCTTGGTCCGAACGGTGCCGGGAAAAGTACAACGATTAATATGATCTGTACCATGCTTGCCCCGAGTCTAGGAAGCATATCTATTAATGGATTTGATGTTCAAAAGGAAAAAAATAAGGTAAGAGAAAGTATCGGTATTATTTTTCAAGAAAATACCTTGGATGAAAAACTGACTGCAATGGAAAATCTGATGTTGCACTGCCGGTTTTACAAAGTGCCAAAGAATAAAAGAGCAGCAAGAATTCAAGAAGTTCTTGAAATTGTTGATCTCGTCGATGAAAAAAAGCAACGTGTGGAAACATTTTCTGGAGGGATGAAACGGAGACTGGAAATCGCTCGAGGGTTGTTACACTATCCAAAAGTACTGTTCTTAGATGAACCTACCGTTGGACTGGATCCCCAAACGCGTGCTCATTTATGGGAATATATCTTGAAATTAAAAGAAAAAGAAGGCATTACGATGTTTTTGACGACACATTATTTAGATGAAGCGGAAATCAGTGACCGAATCGCAATAATGGACAAAGGAGAAATTATTGCGATTGATACCCCGCTAAAACTTAAGGATGAGTTGGGGGGCGACATTATTGAGTTATCGACAGAAGATAATGTCAAAGCACTGCAGGAAATAGAAGAGAAAGTGAAAGATGCGGAAGTAACCGTGCATGAGGATACAATCCATTTGAAAGTGGCAAGTAGTGATGCGTTTATTTCAAGCTTTATTAAAACGTTGGAAATACCCATTACCAAATTAAATATTCGGAAGCCAACCTTAAACGATGTTTTTCTAGCATTTACAGGAAGAGATATTGGGCAAACTCAAACAAATAATAAATAAAAATAACAGGATACGGCAGGAGGTAATCATCTTATGGAAGGTATTTATGCGATATGGCAACGCGATATAACGAAATTTTTCCGCGATCGAGCCAGGCTCATTGGCTCGTTTTCCATGCCTATATTATTTTTACTTATTTTCGGCGGAGGTATGAGTGGAACGATGGAAGGGCTGATTGGCATGGGCGGAGAAGGCCTGGCCGATGATTTTAATTACGTTTCTTTCGTTTTTCCGGGAATTGTGGCGATGACGCTTTTAATGACATCTGTATTTTCCTCTTTGTCTGTCATTGAGGACAAAAACTTTGGATATATGAAAGAAATACTCGTTTCACCTATTTCCCGTGTGAATATTGCGATTGGAAAGATGCTTGGAGCAGCTACAGTGGCGACGATTCAAGGGATCATGTTATTTTTATTAATCCCTTTAATTGGACTTAGCTATCCATTCATTTCCCTCATTCAAGTGCTGCCGGTTATGTTTTTACTAGCCTGTGCACTATCATCATTTGGGCTGCTTATTGCTAGTTTCTTAAAGTCGACGCAAGGATTTCAGCTTATTGTTCAGATTCTGGTTATGCCAATGATTTTCTTATCAGGAGCGTTATTCCCAGTCAATAATATGCCTGCTTGGATGGATGTGATTGTCAAAATTAATCCCGTGACATACGGTGTAGATGTAATGAAGAAAATCATGGTTGATGTAGAAAGCCTGTCACCGATGGTTCAAGAAGCAATGGGACTAAATCTAAGTGTATTTGGTCGCACGGTTACCATTTTTGAAGAGATTTTATTTATAATCGTATTTACGGTCATTCTCATTTTACTCGCAACGGTCAGTTTTAGAAGAGCAAATGCATAATGTTTAGGAAATCTGATTAACTACTGTATAATAATAATAAACTATCTTCCGTATTGTTTGTGCGGGAGGTTTTCTTTGGAAGGATAGTTAAGCGTTTGCAATTATAAGGAGGAGATTAATATGCCCTACATAGCTGATGATAAACGTTATGAAAAAATGAAGTATAATCGTACAGGCAATTCTGGTTTATTACTTCCCGCAATCTCGTTAGGACTGTGGCATAACTTCGGCGGAGTGGATTCTTTTGAAAATGGACGTGCCATGCTTCGTAAAGCGTTTGACCTTGGTATCACGCATTTCGACCTTGCGAATAACTATGGTCCGCCACCTGGTTCTGCGGAAGAGATGTTCGGTAAAATCATGAAAACTGATTTTAAACCGTATCGAGATGAAATGGTGATTTCCTCAAAAGCCGGCTACCATATGTGGGATGGCCCTTATGGAGATTGGGGATCCAAGAAATACATGATTTCCAGTTTAGATCAAAGTTTAAAGCGGATGGGTCTTGATTACGTGGATATTTACTATTCTCATAGACCTGATCCGAACACACCCATGGAAGAAACGATGGGCGCTCTTGATCAGATTGTGCGTCAAGGAAAAGCGTTATATGTTGGGATTTCTAGCTATAGTGCCGAGCAAACAGCGCAGGCAGTTAAAATTTTAGATGATTTAGGAACACCTCTGCTGATTCATCAACCGAAATATTCGATGTTTGATCGATGGATGGAAGATGGTCTTCAGGATGTGTTGCAGCAAAATGGCGTGGGATCGATTGCTTTTTGTCCGCTTGCTCAAGGTTTATTGACGAACAAATACCTTGCTGGGATTCCAGCTGAGTCCCGCGCAGCGCGTAGCGGCAGTTTTCTGCAAGAGGACCAAGTGACGGAACTAGTGGTTGAAAAGGTGCAAAAGCTCAATACCATTGCGGGCAGACGTGGGCAATCCCTTGCGCAAATGGCACTCGCCTGGGTTCTCCGGGGTGGTCATGTAACGACAGCTTTAATTGGCGCAAGCCGAGTGAGTCAAATAGAAGAAAATGTAGCGATTTTAGATAATTTAGAGTTCAGTGATGAAGAGTTAAAGGAAATAGACAGTATTTTATCGTAGTATAAAAGGATTGTGCTGGAAACTTCAGCACGATCCTTTTTAGAGATTGTTGTTTACCCCGTATTCAGCCTCTTCCTTTTATAAATTTCTCAGACGCAACAAATTCATTCATCCATTCTAGCAGGCGAATATCTTGATTAGGTCCGGCTATAACAGATAGAGAAACCGGTGCGTTGCCGAGTTCAGATTCTATCGGAATCGTTACTTGCGGCAAACCAGCTAATCCGGCAATGCAGGTTAGTTGAAGCGTTTGTTTTCGCCTCGCTTCGACTAACGCACCAGATAAATTCAACATAGGAGCCTCCCCAGGAACCGTAGGAAGAATCAATAAAGCATCGTCTTTCAATAACTCAATTAGTTTTGTTCGAATTTGATCCTGCAGCTTTAATTGTGGATTGGCATCCATTGATGTAAGATGACTCGCCATTTCAAATCTCTCTTTAATTCCAGGTCCAAATTCAGGTTTGACAGCTTTCACCCAATCCCCATGTGCATCCCAGATTTCTTTTCCCTGAATAATGCGGAAAGCGTTAGCCCAAAAGGGTAATCCTTCTTTGGCAAGCTCCACCCAAGAAGGTTCGTCAGCAAGCTCTTCTAATAAAGAAAAAGAAGGAGATAATGCTTTTTGAGTATCACCGTCGGCTAGTTCCCACGTATCTTTACTAAAAAGGATTCGTGAAAAAGCCCCAGAAATTTGTTGATTATCGAGGAGAACTTTTCCTACATCTTTTAACGTCTTGGCGTCCCTTGCCATCCAGCCAACGGTATCAAAGGACGGAGCTAAAGGGATGACATGTTCGATGGGGACATTCCCATGAGTTGGTCGAAAGCCATAAATACCGCAATAAGCCGATGGGATCCGAACAGATCCTCCAGTATCGGTTCCTAACGAAAAGTCGGTGATACTGCCAGCAACCGCGACTGCTGATCCGCTGGAAGAACCTCCTGGGATGCGAGTAGGATCACGGGGGTTAACCGGTGTTCCGTAGTGAAAGTTTTCCCCTTGCAAACTGTACATGATCTCGTCAGTAATCGTTGTTCCTTCTAGCTTAGCACCGTTTTCCAGTAAGCGTTTAATAGCTGGAGCAGTCTCCTTTGCAGCATCATGAGTGCGGAGCCAATCAGGATTACCTGCAGAGTTTTTCATTCCTTCTAGATGAAAAACATCTTTGACAGCGAAGCTCAGCCCTGAAAGGCTACCTTCCTTAGCTGGTTGGATCACTTTGTTTTTATCGACAAAAGCTTGATAGGTATCTGTCATGATATTCCTCCTTTTTAATTCTAGCAAATACATGTGTTTCCTCTAACTTACTAGGATTGACGGCAATTGTCACGGGCTGCAGAAATAGAAACGTTTCAGCTACGAAACTATATCGCACAAATATCTTTACCAAATGGGTCAGATAGCATGCCTTTTTCACGATCAAAAACAAGATTCCCATTCACAATTGTAGCTTCAACGTTTCCCTGGACTTCTTGACCAACATATGGTGAATATGGATGGCGAAAAAGAATGTCTTCTTTTTTGAAAACTATTTTACTGTCGGAATGATAGATTGTTAGGTTCGCTTGATTGCCGATTTTTATTTCACCTTGTTTTTCCAAGCTCGGAAAACGGGAGGCGACATTGGCAGTTAGCATAGGGAGGACCTCCTCTAGAGATAGACCCCGGCTTATTGCCTGACTTAAAAAGGCTGTTGTTCCAAACTGAACGCCTTGAATTCCTCCCCATGCTTCCCAAATATTTTCGTTGCCTGCTTGTTTCATCGAAAGAGGACATGGGGAATGATCGGAACTGATACAATCAATCTGTTTATTTTTGATCTTCTCCCAGAGCCCATCGACACAATCAGAGTCTCGAAGTGGCGGTGCACATTTTAGCAAGGGACCTTGTTGAATAAAATCTTCTTCGTTAAAAATTAAATAATGTGGACATGTTTCAAGGGAAACATCGACACCTGTTTTTTTGGCTGATTGGATTAATTCCACTACTTTCGGATGACTGACATGGACGATATGTACCTTTGTCCCGTACTTTGCTGCCTCTTCCATGGCTAGTTCTACAGCTTTCAATTCTGCGTCAATGGGCCTGCTGTCAAGGAAAGCAAAAACGTCCTTTCGATCGGTCTGACGGATGGGATGCGTGAATTGTTTGATCGTATCTTCCCATTCTGCGTGAAGGGCAAGAACGGCTCCTTTTTGACCGCAATACGCCATCGCACGTGATAAGGCTTGTCTATCGAGACGCTTAAAATCGTCAATCCCACTTTCCGATAAAAATCCTTTAAATCCAACAATTCCAGTATTGAACATAGCATCCAAGACAGTGTCATCGCTGGCCACGTCTGCTGTCATACCTGCCCAGAGGCCGTAATTGGTATGGGATCGATTCTCTAAAGCCTGTTTTTTAGCTAGTAGTCTAGAGGCATTATTAGCAGATGGATGACTGTTGAGCGGCATATCAAATACGGTGGTGATTCCACCGGCCGCCGCTGCTGAGCTGCCGGTTGGAAAGCTCTCCCACTCTTGTCTTCCGGGATCGTTAAAATGCACATGGATATCAATGAAACCAGGGAATACTTTAGCTCCTTTTGCATCGTATAAAACGGGAAGACTAGTTAAACTAGGATCATGTGCCGGCAAAATATCTATTATAATCTGATTTTCAATGACGATCGTCTGTTTAGAAAAAGTGACACCATCAAAGACGTTGCCATTAATTATAATATTTTTCAACGTATTCCCTCCCTTTCGTAATTCTAGTTAATCTAACTAAGAATTCTTCCTTACTTCTTCTTATTTTGGTGGAAAACTCTCATAAATATGTTTTCCTTGAGAGGTTTCGTTACAGAAATCTTTTTATTCTCATCCATTATTTGTATTATAAAAAGAAGATCAAAAATAGAGTGTAAGATTTACAGCCATTATTTGTGATAACATCCATCCAACTATTTGCAGATTATTTCTTTTCATTTGTCTCAAGGAGAAACCTCTTTGAGACTTTTCATATAGGTACAGGATACAATTTTCTTAAAAATAGTCTGATTTTTTGGCTTTTATGAATAAAAGATTTAAGTGCTTTTAGTTAATCCACCCAATGACAGAGTGGCAGGAACACTTTAAACTGACCAAAAAGCAAGTTTCCTAAAAATGGTTGTATTAAAGAATTACTCTACTAAAGGGTATGAAAAAGGGGATAGAGAGGAGCCAAGCGGATGGTAACGATTGAAAAA
Source organism: Salipaludibacillus sp. CF4.18 (assembly GCF_051262595.1). NCBI lineage: Bacteria > Bacillati > Bacillota > Bacilli > Caryophanales > Bacillaceae > Salipaludibacillus > Salipaludibacillus sp. CF4.18. The sequence continues at coordinate 6,990 of NZ_JBIMEV010000014.1, read as the reverse complement.
GTATGGAGGCCAGAAAACTTATATGATGCATGGGCTCTCTCTCAGAGACTATCCGATCAAAGTAGTTATATTTCTGGAGGAACTCTGCTTCGGACGCAGTGGGAAGCTGGTACGAAGGCTATGTCTCCTCATCTTATAAGTTTGGATAATATTCCTGATATGCGTGAGATTGCTGAAACATCTCTAAATGGACAGAGGCAGATTAGTATTGGGGCTTTTACAACACTGGCTCAAGTCATAAAAAGTGCGGTATTGAAAATGGAAGCACCACTTCTTGTGCAGGCTTGTCAGAACATTGCTGCCCCTTCGATCCGCAATCGAGGAACGCTTGGAGGAAATGTGCTTTCAAAGGTTGGCGATGCTATTCCGGCGTTGCTTGTGTTACAGGCAAAGCTACATTGGTTTAATGGAGATAAAATAGTGAGCGAAACGGTGGAAGAGTCACTGATGATGAACTTCGATTCTCAGGAGAGAATTCTTGTATCGATTAGTGTTCCTATTTCTAAGGATACCGAGCAATCAAAAAAATTCTCTTTCTATTCAAAAACCGGAAGAAGGGAGTCCTTTATTCCTTCGCTTGTTTCGGTTGCAGGTGCGGGTTTGAAATTAGATAAGGGGCAGTTTGATCAAGTCATACTTGCGGCTGGAGGGGGATCGATGCCCCCTGTGAGACTACCTGAAACGGAAGCGATCCTGCAGGATAGGATGTATTCCAGAGACTTATTGAAAAAGGCGTATACACAGATTTTAAAAGAGTACCAAGCTTTTGATGATCCATTTGCAACAGCGGTCTATAAAAAGAAAGTAGCAGCGAATGTCATAATTAGTGAACTATGGAAAAGCGAAAGTGACAGGAGATCTGCGATATTTAACGGACATGACTTTTCCGAATAAACTTTATGGAAGAGTGTTGCGAAGTGGCGTGCCCCATGCAAGGATTCTTTCGATAAATACTTCAAAGGCAAAAGCACTACCCGGAGTGAAAGCGGTGATAACTGCTCAAGATGTTCCTGGATTAAACGGATTTGGAATTGCAGAGCCGAATCAACCAGTATTTTGTGAAAACTTAGTTCGCTTTGAAGCTGATGCAGTGGCTGCGGTTGCTGCTGAGACAAAAGAAATTGCAGCAGAAGCGTTGGAACTTATTGATGTAGAGTACGAGGAATTTGAAGTCTTGGATACGACAGATAAGGCTTTAGATCCTGGAGCACGACAATTACATGAAAACGGAAATATTTTGCATGAGACGAATTATTCTCGTGGTGATATTGAGAAAGGATTCGAACAGAGTGCAGTAGTTGTGGAAGAGACGTATGAAACTCCGAGACAAATGCATACTTTTTTAGAAACAGAGGGAGGTATATTTGTTCCGGAAGTCGATGGCAAGTTAACGGTATATGCTCCTACACAACATGGCTATAAAGACCAAATGCAACTTGCTCGTATTCTTGATATTCCAGCAACAGATATCCGGGTTATTTCCAGCCCAATTGGCGGCTCATTCGGTGGGAAAGATGAATTAAATGTTCAACCGTTCGGGTCGCTGCTTGCTATCGTTTGCGGAAGACCAGTGAATATGCACTATTCACGGGAAGAATCCGTGAAGGCGGGGCTGAAGCGACATCCGATGAAGGTGACGATGAAAACCGGTAGTGATAAAAATGGCAGAGTCCTCGCTCATCAAGTAAACATCGTATCCGACACAGGAGCGTATGCGACATTAGGAGGGCCAGTTCTGAATTTTGCTACAGAGCACGCAATTGGCGGGTATACTATCCCCAATGTTGATGTGAAAGGAAAAGCGGTTTATACGAATAATGGAATCTCAGGAGAGTTTCGTGGTTTTGGAGGAAATCAGGTTATTTTTGCATTAGAAGGTCAACTTGATCGTCTTGCAGAAAAGATCAACCTGGATCCTTGGGAATTAAGAAAACGAAATCTAAGAAAGATCGATGACCTCGGACCTTTGGGACAGAGAATCGTACCGAATGATGGTCCAAAACAAGTTTGGGAAGCGATTCAGCAGTCTCCTTTGTATCAAAAAGAACTTTCAAGACCAGATGAAACCTGGATTTTGCGAGGTAAAGGCATGTCACTCGCGATGCACGGGTCAGGTTTAGGATATGGAATTCCTGATCCAGCCGGTGGGATTATCCGATTGAATGATGCTGGGAAAATTGAAGTGGCGTTTGGTCACGAAGAATTTGGTCAAGGTCTGCTAGGAACATTGGAGATCATGTTGTTAGATCACTTTCAGTGTGACGAAAATGATATCGAGATTATTATCGGTGATACAGATCGTGTGCCATCAACGGGGTCTTCCACAGCTTCTCGGTCAACGAGCATGGTTTGGAAAGCACTGCAAAATATGAAACAACCATTTCTGACAGCACTATTTAACAAGGCGGAGGAGCAAACAGGCGTAAATGCGGATGTAATGCAAACGGGCAAAGGTGGCATCTGGAGAGATTCAAGAAGTGGGGAGAAACTGGAATTCCTTATCAGTTTCAAAGAATTGGCTGACCAATGTTCCGAACCTTTAGAATGCTCGACTGAATTTAACTTCCCGGTAACCCCTGATCCTGTGATTGGCGGCCACTATCTTTATAGTTCTACGGCAGTGATTGCGGAAGTGGAAGTGAACATGCTAACTGGGATGGTTCGTGTAACTGGCATTGATCATGTTGTAGCTGCTGGAGAAGTGATGAACCCGCTTGGTTATTTAGGACAGATCGAAGGCGGAAGCATAATGGCACTAGGTTTTGCGATGGCAGAAGATGCAGTAATGAATGCTAGTAAATACGTCACTAAAAATTTAGATACGTACCTAATCCCAACCATTTATGATGTTCCTGAGACGCAACATGTCGATGCTATAGAGGAACTTCCTGACGGAGATAATTATGGACCGCGGGGTGTTGGTGAAGTAGGAAGTGTCGCCCTTGCACCAGCTATCGTTTCTGCAATAAAACAAGCAACGGGTACATGGATCACCAAATTACCGATAACGCCTGAAACGATATTACAAAAAAATAACCAGTCTTTCCCGGATTTTTTAGAGATGATGGATAATACACGGGGGAGGGAGAAAGTATGAATGACCTAAAAAACGTTGCAGCTAAGGTAGATGCAGTAGAAAATCTTTTGACTTTTGAGTTAAATGGGAAGCACATGAGTCTTGAAGTGGCACCATCAAGAAAGCTCGTGGATCTGTTACGGATTGATCTAAATCTGACCGGAACAAAGGTATCCTGTGAAATTGGCCGATGTGGAGCTTGTATGGTGTTAATAGATGGCAAACCTTTTAATTCTTGCTTGACGATGGCTTACCAGTGCGAGGGAAAAAGGATTGTGACAATTGAAGGCATTCAAGAAGATTCGATGGACTTCGTTCAACAAGCGTTTTTGGAAGAAGGCGCACTGCAGTGTGGCTATTGTACACCAGGGATGGTTATTTCGTTAAAAGGTCTCTTGCATGAAAATGCGAATCCAAGTTATGAAGAAATGAAAGAGAGCATTGCCGGAAATCTTTGCCGTTGTACTGGTTATGGAGGTATTCACCGAGTTTTACGGAGATTAAGCACGGATTAATCTAACTAAAATAGTAATTGTCATCCAAGGGGAGGTTATCCAATGAAGGAGCAACACAAATTTCTTCAAATCATGAAAGACAATCCAACAAAGTTATTTGTTCTTGCAACTGTGATTCGTGTGGACGGTTCAGCTTATCGTCATGAAGGGGCAAAAATGCTGTTCTCCGAAACTGGGGAGGAGTATGGATTAATAAGTGGAGGTTGCTTGGAAGAGGACTTATCTCATCGGGTGATCGAGGTTATGAATTCGAAACAGTCACAAATCGCATCGTATGATTTACGAAGTGAAGACGATCTTGGGTGGGGACAGGGAGCCGGATGTAATGGAGAAGTTCATGTTTATTTGGAGGCTCTTCAATGGCCAAATAAGCAGGTGAAACAGCCTTGGTCACTCGTTCTTAATGAAGTGGAAAAAGGGAATAACATTGTCGCGATAAGAGGTATTCAAGGAAAAGAATCCGGGAAGACATACTTTTTAAAAGAAGATGGCGAGCAAGTACAGGGAAATCACGCGTTAGAATTATCTGGTCCGATCAGAGACGCGCTCAACATATTTATGAAACAAGGAAAAACATTCAATTGTGTCGATGTTGAGGCTGAAAATAGCTGGTTTATATTTGAAATTTATGAGCCGAAAGATACGCTTTATTTGTTTGGCGCAGGACGGGACGTTGAGCCTCTCGTGAAGAGAGCAGCGGAATTCAGTTTTTCAACGATTATTATTGATCCGAGAGAAAGTCGCAGTACGAAAGCGATTTTCCCTAAGGCATGTGCCTGTATATGCGATCATCCCGAAGGCTTTCTTAGACACCATAAGATGAAAAAAAACAGCTATGTTCTGATTATGACGCATAGCTTTGAAAGAGATAAATTTATTTTACAGAATCTGTTGCCTTTACAGAATGAGTTGGCCTACTTGGGTGTTTTAGGCCCGACGCGACGAACATCGAGATTATTGGATGGAAATCCTATCCCAGCATTTGTTTCTTCCCCCATTGGTGTCGATATTTATGCGGATGGTGCAGAGGAAATCAGTATAAGTGTCATTGCAGAACTGATTCAAGTTAGAAACCAGCGGGCAAGACAGAACTTCGGAAACCTAGTCGTTTGTTAAAGAAGAAAAAGTCATCTGTATGTGCGGTGATATTGGCAGCGGGCACAGGTTCTCGAATGGAAAATGCGACACCGAAGCAACTGCTGCCATTAAAGGGACAATGTATTCTGGAACGTGTGATTCATCAAGTCCTGAAACATCCATTTGAACAAATCATTGTCGTGGTAGGACATGAAGCGGATGCACTAAAACAGAAAACTAAGATTGATTCTGCAAGGGTGCAGTGGCTGACTAATGAAGATTACCTGCGAGGGCAAAGTACATCGTTTCTTACAGGGCTCCGAAACGTGCGACCGTCTATTTCCTCAGCCATGGTATTTCTAGGGGATCAGCCTTTTATTCTCGATACTACGATAGCTGCGATTTTCAAGCATGGAGCTTCAAAGTCTGAGCGAGAGGCAGCTGGATTCGTGATACAACCGTGCTTTAAAGAAGTTCCTGGACATCCAGTTTATTGGGGGAATATTCAAACGTTATCCTTGTCGGACTTATCAGGTGACAGGGGAGGACTTCAACTGATGAAAACAGTAAGGAAAGAAGCCATGGAAGTGGAGGATCCTTTCATCTCTTTTGATATAGATACACCGGAGGACTTCACTTCTGCAAAAAGAATGGCTCATTATCTTACGTAGTTGTTGTTCTTTACATGGGATGTCGATTAGTATAAAAATAACAAATAAAAAGTAAACTTCGTATAACCTCAAAAATATGGCTTGAGGGTTTCTAATAGGAGCCGTGATTTCCTAACTACGAAGAAGGTGCGTAACAAGCACCTTCTTCGTAGTTTTTTTATACTTATTAGTTTTAGAGATTGTTTTAGCTTTTGAACAGAGCTATTTTGATCTTTTCAAAATAGCTAAGGTTTAGAAAGCATTTTATATAAAAGAGGCTGCACGATTTTCTGCTAAAAACATTACTATAGGAGGAACATTTATGACGTCAATATGGATTAAAAATGCTGAAATTATTACGATGAACGCCTACGATGAGCAATTTATCGGTGATATTTTTATAGAAAACGATACGATTATGGAGATTGGAAAAAACCTGCACTATCCTGAAGCCGATAAGGTGATCGATGCGACAAACCGTGTCATTACACCTGGTTTTATTCAAACGCACATTCATCTCTGTCAAACAATTTTTCGCGGAAAAGGAGATGATTTAGAACTGATGGATTGGCTAAAGAAGCGAATCTGGCCACTTGAAGCTGCCCATGACGAGGAGTCGATCTATTACTCCGCAATACTGGGGATCGGCGAATTAATCCAAAGCGGCACAACGTCGATTGTAGATATGGAGACGGTTCATCACACTGATTTTGCATTTCAGGCGATTGAGCGTACTGGAATTCGTGCATTGTCAGGTAAAGTTATGATGGATAAAGGTAATGAGGTCCCGCTAGCATTACAGGAAAAAACGAGTGAATCGATTCAGCAAAGTGTTGATCTTATGGAGAAATGGCATAAGAAGGATGGCGGAAGAATTAATTATGCTTTTTCCCCAAGATTTGTTGTTTCGTGTACGGAGGAACTATTAAAAGAAGTGAGTGATCTTTCGAAAAAGCATCAAGTTTATGTTCACACTCATGCGTCTGAAAATAAAGGAGAAATTGAGATTGTAGAATCCGAAACAGGAATGAGAAATGTTGTTTACCTGGATCATCTTGGACTTGCGAATGAGCGATTAATTTTAGCTCACTGTGTTTGGTTAAGTGAGGAAGAGAAACAAATCATTCAAAGGAATAGAGTGAATGTCACTCACTGCCCAGGATCTAACTTAAAGTTGGCTTCCGGGGTTGCGGAAATTCCAAGTCTATTAAATGCCCATATATGTGTCAGCCTTGGAGCAGACGGCGCCCCTTGCAACAATAATTTAGATATGTTTAATGAAATGAGATTGGCCGCTCTCATTCAAAAACCGGAACACGGTCCCACGGCTATGGATGCAAAAACAGTGTTTAAAATGGCGACAATCGATGGAGCTAGAGCAATGGGCATGGAAAATGAAATCGGCAGTTTAGAGGTTGGAAAAAAAGCGGATTTGAATATTATGAATCTGAATGATTTTCACATGTATCCGTCCTACGATGTTGATACGATCTCCCGTATTGTCTACTCTACGACGAGGGCAGATGTAGAAACAACCATCATTAACGGGAAAATTGTAATGGAAAACCGTATCATGAAAACACTCGATAAAGAGATCGTTTTACACGAAGCTAATAAATCAATCAGCCGACTCATTAAAAGAGTCCCGGAAATACCGTCTCCTGTATTAAAA
>NZ_JBIMEV010000013.1:0-102234 GCF_051262595.1 Salipaludibacillus sp. CF4.18 | reverse complement strand
CTTGTAGTCTTTTTAGGATATGTCAAAAATGAAAAAACATCCCTTTATCTATATCTTTCACAAATTTAAATCTAAACTAAATTATTTCATTCCGGATAATTTTGTTACAATGATTTCCGGTCTGTTGAAAATTCTTTGCGGAAAAAGACTGTTACCAAGTCCCCTGTTGACAATCAATGTGGAATTCTTTTCTATATTGATACCTGAAGTATAACGAGGTAAAATCCCTTGATGAGGAGCAAATAAGCCCCCTAAAACGGGAAATCTAAACTGGCCTCCGTGAGCATGTCCTGAAAATATCAAATCAATGCCAAATTGAGCGTATAGTGAAAGAAACTCTGGCCGATGTGATAATAATATTTTATAGCCTGTCTTATTATCTATTTCTTTCAAAAGGGTTCTTAATGTCTCGCCAGTTGATTGTCTTTCTGCAATAGGTTCGGCCAAGCTTGACGGATCATCGATTCCAAGTAAATGAATGACCTCATCTCCAATGACAAGCTCTGTATAGGCGTTTCTCAGCACGTGAACACCAAGGTTGATTAAACTATTTTCTAATTCATGAAAGTGTCCTGTTGCCCATTCATGGTTGCCAGTCACATAATAGACTGGAGCAATTTTAACTAATTTCTTCATAAGAATTAAACTTATCTCTGGACGGTAACTTCTTTTATCAACTAAATCGCCTGTAAAAAGAATGATATTAGGGTTTGCATGAATCACCTTCTTCACTAACTTACTATGATTTTTTCTGAAAGATTTATTATGTAAATCTGACAGCTGAACAATGTTGAAATTATCAAAGCTTTGCGGAAGCTTCTCTGACTTAATAGTAATTTCACTGCTTGAAATGCGATTGTTTTGCTCATAAGAAAAACAAACAATAGAAGTTAACGCTGCACCTATAGTGACAAACTTTTTTCTAGATGTTTTCAATCTCGGACCGCCTTTCAGGGTTATTACTTTTTATTGAAGCTTCCATAACAAGAAAGATTTTCTTATAATGTTTTTCTATCATATCGACTTGAAGTCCTGTTTGTTCGATTAATTGAAGTGTATTTCGATTTAGATGACACCCGTCACATATATGTTTCCAAAAAGGGGTCAACCAATCTTGAAGCGAACCGAGAAACTTATTTTCTAAGCGGACATGTTCAAAAAGCAGGATTTTTCCATTTGGTTTACAAACTCTTCGCATTTCTTTTAAAGCTTGCTCAGGATTAGGAATAGTGCACAGGACCAAAGTTCCTACGACCGTATCAAAAGAATTATCAGCAAATGGTAGTTTTTCACCACTTGCTGATATTACTTCTATTGGAACAGAGGCTTTTTTTATCTGGATAAAGGACTGTTCCCTCATTTGCGTTGCCGGTTCAACTGCTACTACCTTATCGGCATGTTTATAATAAGAGAAATTAAAACCTGTTCCAGAACCTATTTCCAGAACCTGCCCCTTTGCATTTAAAAGCAGTTCTTTTCGGATATTTCCGAAGCCTATTTTTTCCAATGGCTTCATAAGCGGGTTATAAAGTTTCGGGAACCAATTGCTCATGCCTTACCTCCAAAATCAGTGATTGTATAGTAATACTAACATGTTCAAGGCGCAAAATATTAAAAGAAGTTCTCATAATTCAAATTTATATTGTAGGTGTGAGCGAAAGATAATACAACTATTAGCTGAGATGTAACCATTTTTCTGTGGCAGAATAAAAATATAGAAATACAGAAATTGAAAAGGGTGTTTCTATGCCTTCAATTGTCGGTTCCTTTAAAATTAACTCAAATGGAGGAGTCATTAACTTCGGCGATACTCAAAATATTTCTCCAAAAAGCACTTCAAAATCAGTTTCTGGTTCTGGAGCAGGTAATACGGGGGATTTTATCGTGACCAATAACGGAATTAACATAAACAATACAGCAGATCCAGATGTTGTAGATCAAAATCAAACTGGTAATGCTTAAGGGAATAGACATAAACAAAATTCTCCTTTAAAGACTGGAAGATAAGCAATGAGCATTAGCTGTAATAAAGGAGGTAGTAGGAATAAACGCATCGATTAAATTCCGTACTAAGTAATATTACTACTCTCCCCTCCATCTCCTTCTGGTTTTATCTCTTCGTTGATAAATTCTTAAAATGATTCCCCTCTCGACTATTCCTTTTTACTTATTAATATGAACAATTTTCACGGATTTACATAGGCTACTATAAGTTAAACAGTTTATTAAAGGATGATTATTTATGCCAGCTTTGGTAGGTGCCGTAAAAGTAATAGCTGTCTCGAGCAGTGGCGTGTTTAATATAGGTGATGTATTTACGATTGCCCCCGTTAGCACTGCTAAAACATTTGCAGGATCCGGATCATTTAACACAGGTGATGGTTTAAGGGTAAGAAACAATCAAAGTTCCACGAATACGTATGACAGAGATGTAGCGGATTCAAATGTCAGTTCAGTTATTTAAAAGGAGGAAACTATGAACTTCCACATAAATCAAAATATAACGATCCACAATTTGAAAATTGATGGAATAACGAACTCTTCTGTATTTCAAATTGGTAGTGCTGGAATTATTAAATCATTATCTAATCTTTATAATACAGGAGGATTTACTGAACCGGCACCTGGAGCTGAAACCTCTCAGGAAACACCTGAGGTAACACCGCTCGTGCCTCTTGCTCCTCCTACTGGTTAAATTTTAGTAATAATAATTTTAGGAGGAGGTTGTATGTATTATAATAACCCAGATGTCTTACAGCAAATCCAACAATTGTATTGGCATTTGAACTCCCAATATGAAAGGATTACGAAGCTTGAGGCAGACAATGAGCAACTCAAAAATGAGATGGCGACTTTAAAAGATAATCATGTTTCACGAGTTGAGAGGATTGATTATAAATTTGATCAATTAAAAATTGAGCGACTGGAGGGAACTTTGAATATTGGACTCAGTCCAAGTCATGGTCAAGGGAGTATAGACGACTTTTCAGTTAACCAGCAAGATTTAAATGTCCCCCCCGTTACACAACAGAATTCGGAGTTTTACAGAACCATTCAAGAACAAGTGCAAGAATACCTTAACGAAGAGTCATATCGGGATCTTGAGTTAATTGAAAATCAATATAACAAGCCATTGAATAGTAATTATCGTCAATATATTATTGAAGATATTAAAAAACAAATCGATAGTCGAATACACCACTACTTAAGCAAAACTGATTTAAAAAGTTTAAGTCCAGAAGAAAGTGAAAGACTCAAAAACATGACAATAAGTAAAGTAAAAGAAGACATTCATAATACATGTGAAGAATTTGTCAGGCATTTACCTAGAAGGGAGAATGAATAATCATGAATTTTACCGTCGTAAATAAACAAGTAAGTGTAGATAATGTCCGAATTATTGGTGTTGCCAGTTCCTCTGTTTTTCTTGTAGGAGATACCGACTCTATTTCATTATCTTCTGTTTTTGATACACCACCAGAATCATTAATTATTGGACCGTTTGTTCCACTTTCCCGGTCGTAAGGAGCTTGATAAATTGTTTAAAAGAACATCAGTTGTTAATAAGGTTCATGTTACAGATGTTTCCCTGAACTCTGTTTTTGAAATTGGTGATTCATGGAGTATCAAACCTCGTTCAAATGCCTTGGCTGTACAACGAGAATTTGAACGGTTTTACGGGGACGAAGGGGACTTTGATGCTTATCCTATTTTTACAATCCCTTTACCGAAAACGCTTATTAGCGAGCATATTAATTTTACTAGAGTTAATGATTCCTCTTCGATTTATGTGAACAAAATTGATATTACGAGTGCTTCAGCCTCTGGAGTTTTACACATCGGGTCCACTAAAGTAATTGACGCAGAATCAAGAGTGAAACATATTAGACAGTTACAAGGAGATCCAAATTCGGATATAGGGCCGAGCAATAATGTGAATGCGAAAGCCTGAAATAAATTAACCTGTAAAGAGGTGAGATTTTTGGAAGATTATTCGCAAAATTGGAATAAACCTTTTAATAAATTTTTCGAAGATGATTTTTGGAGTAGTTTTAATGGCATTTTTGATGGTAATGATCATCATCAACCAAAAGCAAACGTATATGAATCTGGAAATGAATTAATTTGTCTCATTTTCTTGCCAGGAATAAAAAAACTAGATGATATTCGGTTGAATATCAATGAAAAAACACTGGAAGTCAGTGGTACTTCTAGTCTCGAAAATAACGGTTTTCACTTAATTCAAAAAGAACTTTATGAAGGTCCTTTTAAACGAATTGTAGAGCTTCCTTTTTCTGTTAGACGAGATAAAATGGATGCCTTTTACCAGCGTGGGCTTTTAACGGTTCATTTGTATCGCTTAATCGAAAACAATAAGTCTAATCACGGGGTTTCCATTCGAGATGAAGACTAAACATTTGGCTCATTTTATAGAAATGAGCTTTTATTTATGGATAATTTATAGGTGGAGAGCTATCTTTACGCCAAGCGTGTCTAAGAGAACCCATCCTTCTATTTTCTTGAGAACTCAACGCATAGACATTTTTTTCTGTCGTTTATACAATCTTTGTAAAACCTTCATATGAATATTATATTATCTTAAACTAATTTCTATATGCTTAAGATGAACATAATACTGGTTAAATTAAAAGGAGGTTTGACACGTGATAAGATCAAGGGAGTGGATTATTCACACAGATCTTGTTCTGTTTCGGATGATGAATCAATCTCATTCAATGTACCATAAAGGAATGACATTGGTTACCCATTTAGGAGGGGGCATTTGCACAGTATCATTAGCATGCCTGTTTCTGCTATTTGCACAAGAAGCATGGCAAATTATTGCTTTTCAGTCTGCTGTGGCGTTACTCGTTAGTCATACAACGGTGTATCTGATAAAAAAACAATTCTCACGACAAAGACCTTACCTTACTAACAAGTGTTCTATTGTTGCTGCAAATCCTCTAAAAGACTCGTCTTTTCCGTCCGGTCACACGACTGCGATTTTTTCTTTCACTACCCCTATCATGATTTATGCTCCCGTTTTTATACCATTTCTTCTTATAATTGGTTTACTTGTAGGTGTTTCTAGAGTAGCCTTAGGACTTCATTACCCTTCTGATATTATAGTTGGGGCAACCTTAGGATTTCTTACTGCCCTATTAGTTCAAATCATTATGTAATTCATTGAATCGTTCATTTTCCAGAAATGATTATTTCTTTTACTTAAATTTTTGTATTAAAAACTATTTGGGGGAGAAAATAATTCTCGGGAGGTGATATAAGATGTCAAACAACAATGCAAACAACAATGCAAGCAACAATGCAAGCAACAACAATGCTAATAACGCCAACAATAATGCTAAAAACGCAGCAAATGCTAAAAACAATCGCAACAACGAATTAAACGTAGACAATGCAAACGTAGAATTTAGTGAGGAACTCTTAAATCAAAACAATAAGAGCAACCAAGCAGCTAATAACAACCAAGATAACTGCTAGGCTATTTGGAGCCGAAATGAAGTCTAACTTCTTTCGGCTCCTATTTCTTATTTAATCATTCACATCCTTTTCACTTAGCCATTTTGATTTTTCAAGCCAATTTCCGAATCGGGCTAGAATAAAACTTACGAATACAGCAAAAAACACGATTTCATAAAATCCAGCACCAATCCCTATCCCTACACCTCCTGCAAAGAGAATCATAGCTGCCGAAGTTAAACCTTTGACATGTAAACCAGTCTTCAGAATAACACCGGCACCAAGGAAGCCTAAACCAGTAACAATTTGAGCCGCTAGACGCATTGGGTCCATCATTGTTCCCATGTCAGGCTGACTGAATTTATCTACACTATATATTGAAACTAGAGTAATAAGAGTGCAAGCTATACTTACATACATATATGTTTTTACCCCGGCAGGTTTTTGTTTGGAAGATCTGTCCAATCCAATTAAAAAACCAATAATTCCACTGATTAATATTCTTAAATACATAGAACCATAAATGGAAAAACTCTCATGAATATTGCTAAATATTTCATTGAACATACATTACGAACTCTCCTTCCCTCTTATTAAACACATTGTTTATTTAAAATATGATGAAGAGAATTTACGTATAAATTAGAACGAAGAGATTACTTTATGTAAAGAGCAAGTTCTTCAGCTATAAGCTCATAGGATTTAAGTCTATCCTTATAACTATGTGTAATCGTTACAATCATGATTTCATCAGCCTTGTAAGTTGATTGTAAATTCTGCAGTTGCTCTATAACATTCCTCACATTTCCGATAACCATTCTTGAACGAACGTTTTCGAGTATTTTTTTCTCGTCCTTATTAAACGAATACGCTCTTGCCTCTTCTACTGATGGGATACCACTGGTAACCCCTCTACTTGCTTGAATACTCCAAAGTAAGCAACTCAATGCTATACGATTAGCTTCTTCTTCCGTTTCTGCACATATAACCGAAACAGCAACAATTACTTGTGATGGTTGCCCGGAACTATTTACTCTAAAATGCTGTCGATACTGTTGGACAATACTTGGGCCATTTTTTTCGGTCATAAAATACCCAAATGCATAGAAAAGACCTTTCTCAGCAGCTAGATTAGCACTCTTTCCACTTGTACCAAGAAGCCAAGTTTCCGGATTGACATCAGGTATTGGTAGAGCATTTAATTGGGCAAACTGATGATCATTAGGAAAATTCCGATTTATGAAGTAAAGAAGCTCTTCCACTAGTTGGGGGGTTTTTCGGACATTTTCTAGAAAGTTGCCTGATAGTGCGATCATTGCTTCTGCTGATCCACCAGGTGACCTGCCAATTCCTAAATCCACTCTTCCCGGAAATAGTGTAGCTAGTAAATGGAAAGTTTCAGCAACTTTATAAGGCTTGTAATGTGGAAGTAAAATCGCTCCTGCTCCAATTCTAATGGATGACGTATTAGCACCAATGTAACCTAACATCACCTCAGGAGAAGAGGTTGCAAGGGCAGGATAATTGTGATGCTCGGCGATCCAGTACCGTTTATAACCAAGCTTTTCTCCTTCCTGAGCAAGTAGCATCGATGCTTGAAGAGCACCTGAAGCGGTAGAACCTGATGAAACTGGCGATTGATCTAATATACTTAAATTCATAATTTTCTCCCTTTTACATATACGTTTAGATAATCGAAATTGTTTTTGTTATTCTAATGGTTTTCTACCCGAGTATCCATCCTGTAAACTGTGATAATACGCAATATGCGACTCACCTTCCTTCCAACATAGGAGAATCTCTTCATCGTTATGGATTGCCGGGAAATCCACTAGGGCAGTTTCTATTCCTTTTAGTTGTGCTCCGGTTAACTGGACATTATTGACATGTAATTGGACTTGCATCTCAATAAATTCTATTTCACTTTCCATTTTAAAAAGACTGTCAGTATCATTTCGTACCTCAAGCTGCATAGAATGTTTGACTCTTTCCAGTTTTTTTAATTTTGATTCAAAATCTTGTTGCAGCATTTTAAGCTCGTTAATTTCTTTTATGATAGTAGGTAAAAGTTCATTCGCTTCTTTTATTGTAAAATATCGTGTAATCATGGTTTCTCCTTTCTTCTCCATAGTATTATTTTACTCTTAATTTGAGTGGTACGGTTTGGTTCTTTGAACTTACACAAAGAGTGTTAAGATCATTAATCTGTCTAAGTAAATCTTTCTCATCGAAAGGATGCTCAGGCATTTCCTCTAACTGTTTTAAGGCCATTTTTTCAAATTTTAGGAAGCCTTGCTTTTTACCTTTTGAGAATTGTTCGGCTAATCCTGATAAGCTAGCAAATAATTTTGCTAGTTTTCTGTTCTCCCCATTTAACAACATATCACGTCCGATATTGTGTCCTTGGACATAATCCTCTTTATCATTAAAAGCAACTAGAAAAGCATCTAATCTAGCTTGACTATTCACTATTACAACACCCCCTTGATTTTAAGGAAAATAAAATTAAAAAGATCTTTCTATTACTATACCCGAAACTCTTCCTTTTTCAACATCTTTCCTCCATACTATTGATAATAACTAAATCGGAGGTGATGATGAATGGGTGAATGTAAATTAGACCATTCGTTGGAAGATGTCACGCAGAAACTAAAAGATCAGAGTAGTTTTTTACCAAATGAAGTCGTTCAAGAATGGCATACATTTCTCGAGAAAAATTTGACGCAAGAAACATTAAATGTGTCATTCCACCTATTAAAAAAATATGACTTGGCGACAGATCTGGAAAAAAAAGAGCGTGAACAACAAATGGAACGTTTGTTTGGCTCTAACTGAGTTAAAGAAGGTGTCTGGAAAGGTGAAAATACCTTACCAGACACCTTCAATGCTCTTATTTCACTTCAAGGTAAGCAACCATAGGTCCATTATTTTCAATCGAAGAATGGGAGGTACAAACTAACCGGTAAGTTCCTTCCTCGTTAAATTGAAGATTCAATAAAGTTTCTTCGCCCTTTTTGACTGTGCCCTTGATATCTGTACCTTCAATGACAAAAGGGTGTTCCATTCCATTGACTCCATAAATGCTTAACGTTATGGGCTCCCCCTTCGGCAAATGAATGTGTCCAGGATCCCATCGATACGTTTCAATTTCTTCGCCATCTTCTGTCTCAGATTTGAATTCACCAGTAACAAGATTTATCTGCATTTTTTCATTTGTGTGAGGTACACCCTCGTTGTCTGCTCTTCCTTGGGCGTTCATGAAAGTTAAATAACATCCTAACACAATGGCCAAACAGATTAGTCCAGAAATAACATAGATTTTTTTAGTGACAAATATTTTCATTTCATAGCCTCCCTTTATAAGAGCCTATTCAAAGGAGAAGAAAACTTGTCTACATTATTGTGGCAAGCCTAAATCTTATCTAAAGAAATATGCTATAGGAAACTATGACGATTATTTTTAAGGGTATAGATTGTTTTCTCTGTTATAATAACAAGGAAATGCTTAAAAGAGTGGAGTTATGTTTTATGTTGGAGTATATTTTATTTTTTTCTGTTATAGCAACGATTTCATTTGTGCCGATTATTGGTCCTTATATTTCGATGTTCAATACGATGGTTCATGAGAGTGCACACGCACTTGTAGCTACGTTAACTGGTGGACAAGTTGTCGCAATATCTATTTTCAGGAATACTTCTGGTCTTGCTGAATTCCGTCATAGAAGTTGGTTTGGCCGTGTTCTTACTTATGCAGCTGGATACCCGTTAGCCTCTGTATTTAGTGTGGCCTATTTATATGCCTTATCGATGGATCTTTTCCTCTATGTGGGGATGGTTATTTTTTTATTGCTAGCATACAATTTGTTTTTTTGGGTCAGAAACCTAGTTGGCTGGATATGGGTTTTAACTGTGATACTTGGATTATCTTTTCTTTATTATAATGAATATATGTATTGGTATGAGATCGTGCTAGATATTATTGGTTTATCTCTTTTAGTCCAAGCTTTTATTACATGCTGGATCATTTTCGTCTTAAGTGTGAAACAACGCGATCAAGCAGGAGATACGACAATGTTAGCAAAATCAACGTTTTTACCAGCTAGCTTTTGGGGGTTTATTTTTCTAGCTCAAGGCACAGTCTTTTTTATCATGGGCAGTTTAATTTGGTTTGGCTTCGATCCAGTCAAACGAATAATAGAAATTGTCTTTTGAACAGCAAATATATTTTAAGTTATCCGTGACTACTCGCTTTCCGTGAACGATCTACGAGACTCCTGGAGCGGAACTAAAGCTCTGGCGGCTTGCCTAGATCGAAAGCCTGCAAAGAATTTGAATTACCTTGTTCTTTCAGAGCAAAAACCAAACTTATTGAAGGACGAATTTAGTGATAGCAACTGCAACGCCATCATCTGTATTTTTAACCGTTGTCCAGTCAGCTACATTCTTTACAGCCTCTTGAGCGTTCCCCATCGCAATTCCAGCCTCTTTTATCATGGCTAAGTCATTAAGACTATCTCCCATAGCCATAACATTATCCATTTGAATACCTAACTCTTTACATATTTTCTTCAAAGCATTTGCCTTGTTAACCCCAGCTGGATTCACTTCGATATTCGTTAAACTTGAATTTGTTATTTCAAAAGTTTGGTTTTGTGTTAAAATCGTCATTATTTTTTCTCTTATACGATCGTCGTCCACATCAAACCCAAATTTCAACCAATCATGTAAAGCAAGCTCCTCGGGTATTTCATTCCGATATATATGATTAATACTTGTTGACCAATATTTTGTTCTATATTTATTTCTAAGAGATGTTAACATCTCTATTTGCTCTAACGTAAAAGTCGTACGTTCTATCAGATCTCCTGATGTATGCCAGATTTCACTGCCATTCACGGTAATTAAATAAGAGGTCAGGTTTAATAAATCTGAAAACGGACGGCAAGTCATGATTGTTCGGCCAGTACTTAAAACAACTGGAATTCCTCTATTTAATACTTCGGCGATAACTTGTTGATTCTTTATTGAGATTTCAAGGTCATTATTTAACACTGTTCCGTCCATATCTAAAGCAATAAGTTTCACATTCTTATTTAATAGACTCAAATTTAACACTTCTTTCTGTTTTACTAGTTTTATAGCCTATATAACAAGAAGACCACTGTTAAACATAGACAGTGGTCTTCTTACATTACTCTTTTTTAAGGTTAAGGCAAAGTCGTTGTTCCCATCAAGAATCGATCACATTCCCTGGCAACTTCTCTTCCTTCATTAATTGCCCATACAATTAAACTCTGACCGCGACGCATGTCTCCGGCTGCGAAAATACCTTCTTTATTAGTCGTATATTTTCCATACTCAGCATCTACAGTAGAATTTGCTTTTGTTTTAATACCTAATTTAGATAGAAGGCCTTGTTCAGGACCCTTAAAACCAATTGCAAGCAATACTAAATCTGCCGGCCATACTTTTTCCGTTCCTGGAATCGGTTTACGCAAGCGGGCACCTTTTTCATCAAAAGTTAGCTCTACGTTAATGGTGTGGACTTCTTTAACATGTCCATTCTCATCACCAACGAATTTAGTAGTCTGAACTGCATAAGCTCTTGGATCATCACCAAACACAGCTGCAGCTTCTTTTTGACCATATTCAATTCGGTGAATGACTGGCCATTGTGGCCATGGATTAACATCCATATTACGTTCAGATACTTTTTTATCATAAATATCAAATTGAGTTAAGCTTTTGCAATCGTGTCTTACAGAAGTGGAAATACAGTCAGTTCCTGTGTCTCCTCCTCCAATCACAATAACATTTTTATCTTTAGCAGTAATAAAGTTTCCGTCTTCCAATTCAGAATCTAAAAGACTTTTAGTATTGGCATGAAGGAAATCCATTGCATAATGAACACCTTTCAATTCTCTGCCTTCTACTTCTACATCGCGGTGAATTGTTGCTCCACCACAAAGAATACTGCTATCGAAATTAGTTTCAAGCTCTTCAACGGTATAATCTTTACCTACTTCTGTATTTGTAACAAACGTGATTCCTTCTTGTTCAAGGATATTCACTCGTCGTTGAACGACATCATACGGCAGTTTCATTTCAGGAATACCATAAGTTAGTAAACCACCGATTCGGTCGCTACGCTCAAAAACAGTTACAGTATGTCCTGCTTTATTTAGCTGCGCTGCAGCCGCTAAACCGGCAGGACCTGATCCTATAACAGCAACCTTTTTACCGGTTCTTGACTCAGGAGGTTCGGGTACTACCCAACCTTCATCAAATCCCTTTTCAATGATGGATCTTTCCACTGTTCGGATCGCCACTGGTGGCTCATTAATTCCTAGAACACATGCTCCCTCACAAGGTGCGGGACATGCAAAACCAGTAAATTCAGGGAAGTTATTCATTTCATGCTCTTTATTTAATGCTTCTTTCCACTGCCCTTTGTATACAAGATCATTCCACTCAGGAATAAGGTGATACACAGGACAACCCGTAGTTACTCCGTCAATTTCCATGCCAGTGTGACAGGTTGGCACGCCGCAATCCATGCAGCGAGCTCCCTGTTGTTGTACTTCTTCTACAGTCAGTGGAATTGTATAGTCAAACCAATCCTTCGTTCTTTTGGAAGGGTCACGCTCTCGTTGTGCTTGACGGTCATATTCCATAAACCCGGTTATCTTTCCCATCGTATCCCCTCCATTCTTTTTTATTTTAGTGCTTCAACTTTTATTTTACTATCTTCAAATGCTTTCATTTCTGCATCGAATTGACTCAATCCATCTTTTTTATACTGTGCAATTTTCGTTTGGATTTCTAAATATTGTTTAGGTACCACTCGAACGAACTTTTTCACAGTATTGTCCCAGTCTTCCAGTAATTTTGTTCCTTTTAAACTTAACGTGTGTTCAACATGTTTTTCCATCATCACACGTAATTCAGCAATTTCCTCTGGATCTGTTAAGGATTGTAAATGAACGAGTTCTGCATTACATTTTGTTTCAAATGGTTCAGGACTATCATTCAATACATAAGCTACTCCGCCTGACATACCAGCTGCAAAGTTTCTACCTGTTGACCCTAGGATAACAACTTTACCGCCAGTCATATATTCACAGCCGTGATCTCCAACACCTTCAACGACAACTTCTGCTCCACTGTTTCTAACACAGAAACGTTCTCCGGCGATTCCGTTTATATATGCTTCTCCTGCTGATGCACCATAAAATGCAACATTTCCAATTATGATATTTTCAGAGGCAACAAATGTTGTTTTTCGAGATGGTCTAGCGTATATTTTACCGCCAGATAAGCCTTTACCTACATAGTCGTTTGCATCTCCAACTAATTTTAACGTCATTCCTTTTGGAATAAATGCGCCAAAACTTTGTCCGGCAGATCCTTTAAATGTTAGTCGAATCGTATCTTCGGGTAAACCATCTTTACCATGTCTTCTAGTAACCTCACTACCTAGAATAGTTCCGGTAACACGGTTTATATTTCGAATAGAAGCAGTAGCTTTAATTGGTTCTCCTGTTTCAATGGCCTCTTTACAAAGAGGTATTAATTCCAACATATCAAGTGATCTTTCTAAACCATGATCTTGTTTGACAGTTGCATATCTACTAACAGAAGCAGGTACATCCGGCTGGTATAAAAGAGATGACAAATCAATGCCTTTGGACTTCCAATGGTCAACTGCTTGATTCGTCTCTAAAACATCCGTTCTACCGACCATTTCATTGATCGTCCTAAAACCGAGCTCAGCCATTAATTCCCTAACTTCTTGAGCGATAAATAGCATGAAATTAGCAACCGCATCTGCATCACCAGTGAATTTAGCGCGTAACTCTGGATTCTGAGTTGCTATTCCAACAGGACATGTATCTAAATGACAAACGCGCATCATGACACAGCCTAAGACTACTAATGGTGCAGTTGAGAAACCATATTCCTCAGCTCCTAATAGTGTTGCTATGACGACATCTCTTCCTGTCATCATTTTTCCATCAGCTTCAACAGTAATACGATCTCTTAATCTATTTAATAATAAGGTCTGGTGTGTTTCGGCCAAACCGATTTCCCAAGGCATTCCAGTATGCTTCAAACTTGTGCGAGGTGCTGCACCAGTACCGCCATCGTATCCACTAATAAGGACATGGTCAGCTCTTCCTTTTGCAACCCCTGCAGCAATTGTTCCGACGCCTACGGCAGAAACTAACTTAACACTTATTCTTGCTCTAGGATTAGCATTTTTTAGATTGTGGATCAGTTCAGCTAAATCCTCAATAGAATATATATCATGGTGAGGTGGTGGTGAAATTAATTCTACTCCAGGAGTAGATCCACGCACGTCGGCAATCCATGGATAAACTTTTTTACCAGGCAAATGACCGCCTTCTCCAGGTTTTGCACCCTGGGCAATTTTAATTTGGATCTCATCGGCATTCACTAAATAATGACTGTCTACTCCAAATCTACCAGATGCCACTTGTTTAATAGAGCTTCTTCTGGAATCGCCATTTTCATCAGGAGTAAAGCGATCAATATCTTCGCCACCTTCTCCTGTATTACTTTTTCCGCCGATACGATTCATTGCAATCGCAAGTGCTTCATGAGCCTCTTTACTAATAGAACCGTAAGACATTGCACCAGTCTTGAATCTCTTACAGATTTCTTCAATGGACTCTACTTCATCAATTGGAATCGATGATGTTTTCTTAAAAGCTAATAATCCCCGAATTGACTGTAAGTTGCTCTTTTCGTCCGTTAATAATTTAGTATATTGTTTGAATGCGTCATAACTGTTTGAGCGACAAGCATGTTGCAGGAGGTGAATGGTTTTTGGATTATACTGATGATCTTCACCTTTTCCTCGGTACTGAAACTCGTCTCCGGCATCCAAAGATTTATTATTTCCACGGTGATCCCCGAAAGCGATGTGATGGCGAAGTAATACTTCCTCTTCAATCGTCTCTAAACCGATTCCTCCAAGTCTTGAAGAAGTTCGAGTAAAGTACCTGTCAATAACATCGTTATGAATACCAATTGCTTCAAAAATTTGAGCACCACGATAACTTTGGATGGTGGAAATACCCATTTTTGAAAGTATCTTAACAATGCCGTCTGTAACGGATTTAATATATTGATCGACAGCTTCTTCCAACGTATCTACCTTTAGGTCATCTTTAAGTATTAAATCATGGATAGTTTCATAGGTTAGATACGGATTAATTCCTTCAGCACCATAACCAAGAAGACTTGCAAAATGATGAACTTCTCTAGGCTCAGCAGATTCTAATAGAATACTGACACGAGTTCTGGATCCTTGTCTAATGAGATGATGATGTAATCCAGACACTGCTAATAAAGCCGGGATTGCTGCATTCTCAGCATCTACACCTCTATCTGATAAAATCAATAATGTACTTCCGTTTTCTATTACTGTATCAGCTTGGACAAATAACTCCTCTAAGGCTTTTTCCATTTCAGAGGAATCCTTTTTAGCATTAAATAGAATGGATAGTGTGGAAGTTTTGAAACCATCAAGATTTTGCTGTCTTAATGTTTCCAATTGCTTATTTGACAAAACAGGTGAGTTTAATCTAATATGCTTACAGCTCTCAGCAGTAGGCTTAACAAGATTTGCTTCAGCACCAATTGTTGTTCCTATACTAGTTACAATTTTTTCACGAATTGCATCAATAGGCGGATTCGTTACTTGTGCAAATAGTTGTTTAAAGTAATTATATAGAAGTTGTGGTTTTTTAGATAAAACAGCTATTGGTGAATCATATCCCATTGAACCAACTGGATCTTTTCCATCGGTTACCAGCGGTTTAATAATTTTATTAAGTTCTTCCGTTGTATAACCAAAGGCTAACTGTTGATTAACTAAGTCCTCGACTACTGGTCTTTCCTTCAAAGAAGGCTGTGGTAAATCTTCAAGATCTTTTAAGTTATCCTTCAACCATTCGCCATACGGCTCTTCTCTGGCTATTTGTAATTTGATTTCCTCATCAGGGATAATTTTCCCTTTTTCTAAATCAACAAGCAGCATTTTGCCCGGATGAAGTCGTTCTTTATAAACAATGTCATCGGCGAAAATATCTAGAGCTCCAACCTCAGAACCTAAAACGATTTGACCACTTTTAGTAACATAATATCTTGCAGGTCGAAGTCCATTGCGGTCTAGACAAGCGGCAATTTGCTTCCCATCTGTAAAAGCTAATGCAGCTGGTCCATCCCAAGGTTCCATAAGTGTACTGTGATACTCATAGAAATCTTTTTTCTCTTGGTGAATGTTTTTATCATTTGACCAAGGCTCAGGGACCATCATCATAGCGGTGTGCGCCAATGAACGTCCAGACAGATGGAGAAACTCAAATGCATTATCAAACATGGAAGAATCACTGCCGTTAGTATCAATAACAGGTAATATTTTTTGAAGGTCTTCCCCACTAAAATACTCTGAACTGCAAAGTTGTTCTCTCGCCCTCATCCAGTTAACGTTTCCTCGAAGGGTATTAAATTCCCCATTATGGATGGAATATCTGTTTGGATGTGACCTTTTCCAACTAGGAAATGTATTTGTACTGAATCTAGAGTGAACGAACGCCAATGCTGATTTAAAATCAGGATGGTTTAAGTCAATGTAAAAAGAATCCAATTGTTCAGGTATTAACATACCTTTGTACGTGATTGTTCTTGTAGACAAACTGCTAATGTAAAAGTCATCAAATTCTTCAAATTTTGAGATTTCTGTTTTCGTACGTTTGCGAATGACATACAATTTTCTTTCAAAAGCAAGTTGATCTTTCATGTCCTCGGAAGGAGCAATAAATACTTGGCGAATGAAAGGTTTTGATTTTTTGGCAACATGACCAACGAATGCATCATTTACAGGAACTGTACGCCAGCCTAAAACCTTTTGTCCTTCTTCAATAATAATTTTTTCGAAAAGTTGTTTTGCTTTTTTACGTGCATCATAGTCATAAGGAAGAAAAATCATTCCTATCCCATACTCGCCTTCTTGCGGGAGATCAAAGTCTTCTTTGTCACATTGCTTCACAAAGAATCTATGCGGGATTTGAGTCAAGATTCCAGCACCATCACCAGTACTTGTGTCTGCTGACTGGCCACCTCGGTGCTCTAAATTACAAAGTATTGTAATTGCGTTTTGAACGATATCATGAGATTTTCTACCGTCAATATTGGCGATTATTCCAATTCCACAAGCCTCATGTTCTTGGGATGGATCATATAAACCCTGTGCAACAGGATAATTGTCTCGAGCCATGATAACGTCCCTCCTCTTAATGGTGATCAAATTTGATGTCGACAGAATATATAACAAGCTATTTTTGCGACATTTCTGTAATTATAACATAAAAACTTAAATTAGAGCTAATGAAAACTGAATAAAAACACAATTCAGTTGATGTATTCTGATTATTTATACTTTTCCACCAGTTAGTACAAGCGGATTTTCAAGCAAAAAGAAAAGGTCGATTCGTCAGTTTTTATGACGAAACAACCTTCTTAAAATTAGATCTATAACATGTAAATTGTTCATGTTTTAGTCAAATAAGGTACTGACAGATTCATCATGATGAACCCTCATGATGCCCTCAGCTAGCAATGAGCCTATAGATAAGGTTGTTATTTTATTAGTACGTTTTTCTTCACTCTGGTATATCGAATTGGTAATGACAACTTCTTTTAAAGGAGATGCTTGAATTCGATCAACCGCTGGTTCAGATAAAACTCCATGAGTAGAACATGCATAAACTTCTTTTGCGCCGAACTGCATTAATGCTGAAGCTCCGGCAGTGATAGTTCTGGCTGTATCAATAATATCGTCAATAATTATTGCCGTTTTCCCCTCAATTTCTCCAATAATATTTAAACCTTGGACAGACGGATCATCGACACCTCTTTGTTTATCTATAAATGCTATAGGTGCATCTAACTTGTTTGCGAGCCGTCTTGCTCTAAGTGAACCAGCATTTTCTGGAGCAACGATTACAACATCCTCTAATTTCTTTTCAAGAAAATAGTTGGACATTATAGCGTTAGCATTTAACTGGTCCACTGGAATATTGAAAAACCCTTGTACTTGTGGAGCATGAAGATCAACCGAGATAACTCTGGACGCACCAGCTGCCTCTAATAAATTGGCAATTAGTTTTGCTGTAATTGGTTCTCTTGATCGTGCCTTTCGATCCTGACGAGCATATCCGTAATAAGGCATAACTATATTAATTGTTTTAGCTGATGCTCGTTTCAAGGCGTCAATCATAATGAGAAGTTCCATTAGATATTCATTCCCGGGCTCGGATGTGGATTGAACGAGGTATGTATCGCAGCCACGGATGGTCTCCTCTATATTCATTTGGACTTCTCCGTCGCTGAACCTTTTAATGATACTTTTGCCCATTTTTACTCCGATTTTATCAGTGATTTCATGTGCCAAATCGGCATTTGAATTTAGGGTGAAGATTTTCATTTTTGATACTTCTCTATTAGTGGTCATGAAAATTCCTCCAAGAATTATTTGGTTATTTGAAATAATCATACCACATTTGTCGACTAAATTAATAACAAAGCTAGAATCGCCAACCAAAATGATTTTGATACCGATAGAAAAATAAGATAGTTGTTCACTTTTCCTAGGTTAGCGGTTTAATTCGATTGACTTCTCTGAGATTCGCCGGAAGAAAAGCCTGGCTCAGAGAAAGTCTTCCTAGAGTATTTGGGGAATATCATGTCTCTTTAAAGAAAAAATTTCTAGAAAACATCCTTCTTCAACTTTCAATGATACCTAAATAAAAAAGGCTGTTTGGAATGAACGCTCCAAACAGCCCTTTTACTCTTTTCCTAGATAAACGTTTGTGTTATTCTTCTTCTAATATTTTATCTAGCATAGAAGTATCTACAAATCCATCCAGATTTGGGTCTTCATCCATGAATTCTAACTCGTAAGATGCATCAGCCCATGCTTGCAACGCTTCAGCATGAGTTTCTGTAGTAATTTCCATTCGCTGCCACGCTTTTTCTAAAACCTCTTCTGGAAGCTTTGTTTGTGTTAAGTCATAAATAAGGTTATTTACAGTTTCTAACGTCTCTGCTTCATTATTTTGCGCAAATTCGACTGATTTTTTATGAGCTTGCAAAGCTTGTTCTACTACTTCCGGGTTTTCTTCTAAGAACTCCGTTGATGTTACCATAACAACACTCGCAAGCTCCTCACCCAAAAATACTTCGTTCCATTCCGTTACTACGTTAGCATTATGTTCTTCTACTAACAGTGTTCCCCATGGTTCAGGTGCTGCAGCAGCGTCAATTTGACCTTGTTCAAACATAGCTACCATGCTAGCAGGATTAACACGGGATTGGTGTTCTACTTCCCCGCCTCGTCTGTTTGATTTCAAACCAATTTCTTGAAGCATAATTTCTAATTGGACGTTGTGAGTACAACCATTACCTGGAGTACAAAAAGAACTGCCAGCAAAATCTTCTAAGCTGTGAATCCCTGAATCCTCCCGGGAAACAATTAAAGTTGCCCCATTTGCAGCTGAGCCTATTACAACAACATCTCCTCCAGTTAGGTAGTAATTAATTGCAGGACCTGGACCGACGTAACCTAAATCGATGACTCCTGTATCAAGTGCTTCAACAAAATCATTTCCGTTTGGAAAATTCATAAATTCTAGATCCTGATTCTCCATTTCATCTTCAAAATATCCTTTTTCTTTCCCAACAATAGCGGCAGCATGATCAAGGTTCGGGAAGTAACCAATGTTTACTTCTCCTCCTGAAGCCTCGGTTGAGTCTGTGCCGGAACTAGTTTCCTCTTCTTCAGTGCCACATGCAGATAACACCATTGCGGCTGTTATAAATAATCCACCAATCCATTTCTTCATAATAATATTTCCCCCTCTAAGTTTATGCATTTTTAGCTAGTCCCCATCGGGAAAGCACTTTCTTTTCAATTTTACTAAATATTAAATATTCTACGATTAATCCAATAACAGAAATAATAATCATGATAGCGACAACTAGATCCATGTTGAAAAAATCACGAGCGTCCATTAGTGTTCTACCAAGACCACCACGGCCAATTAATTCCGCAGCCATTAATGCTCTCCATCCAAATGCCCATGCCAGTCTTGCTCCTGTTAAAGCAGACGGAATGGAGGCTGGAAGCATTACTCTCCATACTAGCTCTGTATTTTTATATCCCATCGTTTTTGCAGCGCGAATTAGAATGGGAGACACGTTTTTAATACCCATCCGAATATTTAAAGTCATTGCCCAAGTACCACCTAAGATGACGACGAAATAAATAGCGCCTGGTCCACCTTGGAATACAACAAGTGCAATTGGTAACCAAACGATGCTCGGAACAGATTGAAGTGCAATCACTAAAGATCCTAATGTTTCATCTGCTAACTTAGATACTCCAAGTAAAACACCTAGTATTCCACCAATGATGACGGCCATAGAAAACCCGATAATAATTCGTTGCATGCTTTCGGCTAAAGCAGTAGCTAAAATACCTGTATCAAATAAGCCTATATATAATTGCTGCACAGATCCTAAAGGAGATGGGAAAAGTGTTGTATCCTGAGAATAGATTCTATATATGATTTCCCATATCGCTATCAGTACCATAAAGAAGGCTAGCCTTCTTAGAATTAAAGTCATCTCCCATTTCCTCCCTCATCACTTTTTCGATTTCTCCACCGAGAATGGACATAATATCTTCTTCTAATTGGATAAATTCCGGTGAGGAAGGAATTCTCGGTCGTGGTAAGTCTACAGGGAAAATTTTAATGATCCCGCCTGGCCGCGTGCCCATTAGAACGATTCTATCTGATAATAAGATTGACTCCCTGATGTTATGTGTCACGAACAGAATTGTTTTTTTAGTTTGTTCCCAGATAAATTGCACTTCTTTATGAAGCATCATTCTAGTTTGTTCATCGAGTGCTCCGAATGGTTCATCCATTAAGAGTACTTTCGGATCCATTGATAACGCTCTTGCAATAGCTACTCGCTGTTTCATTCCTCCTGATAATTCATGAGGATAGGAATGGAGAAATTTACTTAGGTGAACAAGCTTTAAATATTTCTCGGCGTGCTTTTTTGCCGTAGCTTTATCCATCGTTTTTTTGAGTGCAAACATGACATTCTCAACAACATTCAACCATGGCATGAGCGCAGCTTCTTGAAAAACGACACCTCGATCAGAACCAGGACCTGAAATCTTTGTTTCCCCAACATAGGTTTCACCACTAGTAGGTTTATCCAACCCAGCGACAATGTTCAGTAGTGTTGACTTACCACATCCTGAAGGACCCAATAATGAAACAAATTCCCCTTCCTTTATATCTAAAGAAATATCCTTAAATACAGTAAAAAATGTTTTATTATCTCGGTTAGGAAATGTCTTTTCGACATTCTTTATTGTTACAGACTCCATTATTCCCCTCCTTACTTTTTAAAAAAGTTAGTTATTATTGAGTGTTTTTTTAAAGAAGGCTTGAATCCATCTGGAGGATTCGAGTTTCATCCAGTTCCAATTACAACAATCAGATTTAAGAGAGACTTCTTTTAATAGTTAATATAGATAGTTCATTGTCTAGAAATCCCCTTATCCTATGACTTTACTCGGAATTCACTTTTCTAAGTATATGTCGAGATTCACAATGTTGTCAATATGATAAAATCATAAAAACTCGAGGAAAAACCTGAAGAGAAACTTCTCTTCAGGCACGGGTTTTATACAGTGAACCAAATTGATCTTATTAATAAACCTATGACTAGTGCACAAAGAATACTTAGGAACGTACCAATTAAATAGTATTCTGCAAAGTTTTTATCTTCGAATTGCTTAAATCTGGTCAATGTTTTTAAGGCGGCAATAACAATTAATCCTTGATAGGCCCCAGTAGCAATAAATAAACCAATTAACAATCTTTCTAAAATTCCAATATATTTCCCCGCTGAATTATCATCCATCTCATTAAATTGCTGGAATTCCATGGTCATCGATTCTTTCCCATTACTGCTGTCTTTCTTTTCCCAGGTTCTTTCAATGGAAACATTTTTATTCAGCTTTTCAAGTTGGGCATAGTGGTTTTGAAAAAACAAATCATCATCACTTTTAACAAGAGTGGAAGCTATTTCATCTTTTACAGTATTCTTTTGTTGTTTCAAATCTTGCAAAAGTTCAGCAATCAACACACTTGATGTAAAGGTTAATAATACGACGAAAATACTTATCAACAATATACTTGTCGTAAGGGACAATGGGATATCTTCCATGATTACTTCATACGTTTTGGTAATTATCACGGGCAAGGCGGCAACCTTGTTAAACACGAATAAAACAACGTAAATGATTGCAATATGCATGACCTGATCCGTTAAAAAATGTATCGATCTTTTTCCTAATAGTTTGTCAATAAATTCATGCTTATGTATGGATTTCCCTATAATTACTTCTGAATAGCTAGATTTAAAATGATCAATAACATAATGTAAAATTGCTATAATAAGCAGGCATAGCAACGTGATCCAAGTTAGTTCATTAAATACCGTCAATAAAACAACAGTTACTACAACGTGGTGAATCACATGTTCTATCAATCCCATATTGCTTAAAAAACTGGTGTCATAATTATTTTTCTTTTTAATAATTGCATCTGTTTGTGTAATGAAGTCGCATATAAGATGGGCTAACATGAAAATAAGAATGGTGTTATCCATCTAAATCCCCCGATTCACCAGATAATGTTAAAGACTGTAAAAGGTGAATAAAAGAAGTTTCCGCTTCTTTTACAACATCGTACTCCGCTCTCCTAAGCAACTTACTTACATTAGATACGACATGCTTATCGTCGTAGTTTAATTCTTCTGCAAACTCTTTGTATTTCTTTGACGGGTTATTTTCAATGAGGTCAATAATATAATGTTGTTTCTCTGTTCTTTTACTGATTTTTTCCATGATGAAAAATACGAAATAGTTAATTGCAGTGTTTATATTCATGTCTTTACTTACTTTAAATTCATATTGGAAGCTTTTATTCGAATGCTGATGAATCGTCTTCATCAGTTTATTCTTTTCTTTCAGCGATTTCAAAGCATCCGCTGCATGCCAAATAGCATCACCTTGGACAAGATCTGAATTCGTATGATTCTCTTCAAAAAGATCACCTACCCCAACACCGATATAGACAGGTGTATTGTGCTTTTTAGTCAAGGCATATAAGCTTTTATAGACGTCATACCCGTTTCCGATATTTTTACTAATTCCAAAGAGTTCATCTCCGGACCGTATCACAAAAGGTACTAGAAGAGATTCTTGATATTTTTGATTGATTGCGGTAATAATTTTTTCTAGCTCTTCTCGTTTTCGGTGTTTGCGCGAATTTACCACGTCAACAGTTATACAGGTTACTTGGTTTAGTTTTTTAGTCATTGGCTCTCCTTTTTGAAAGACGCTTTGCGTTTTCTAACTGAATTAAGATGAGGTGATATATTTCATTATATCATGTAGACGAAAAAGTTACCTGAAAATCAAGTAATCTATGAAACTTACTTGGTTTCCAGGTAATATTTTAAAGTTACTGTATATCTCAGTATCTATTTATCTATAAAATTATTAAGCTTC
This sequence comes from Salipaludibacillus sp. CF4.18, assembly GCF_051262595.1. Classification (NCBI taxonomy): domain Bacteria; kingdom Bacillati; phylum Bacillota; class Bacilli; order Caryophanales; family Bacillaceae; genus Salipaludibacillus; species Salipaludibacillus sp. CF4.18. The sequence continues at coordinate 79,067 of NZ_JBIMEV010000013.1, read as the reverse complement.
ATATACGGTAGTCTCCGAGTCCTTTACTTTTAATAAATAATGATCTCGTTCGATTTTATAGATTTGTCTGCGAATCGCATTCCAATCTTGAATTTCAAGTGAAGCTTTTCGAAGATTTAAGGTTGCGTCTTGCAATTCTTTTAAGTCTATCTCTTTACCTTCCTGTTGTTGGTTTTTTAACTTCCGAAGATTATCCTCAATTTTTTGAACAGAATCATCCCAGGAAAAGTATAAATGTTCAGGCTCCATTTCTTCTGCTAATATATGATTTACCTGTAACGTTTCGTTTTTAGGACCCAGTATCGATATATCCGTGGCGTGAACAGTTACTTCTACGTTTTTTCCTTGTACATCCACGACCAAGTATTTCATCTCTTTGGCAATCTCTCTATTGAAAATATGCTCTAATACATAGGTTAGCGACATGTAACAGAGCCAAATTGGTTTTTTGGGATCATGGATTTCAATTTTCATTTCATATTTTTCAAAGATATCTTTAATGTCATTTAATACAGCGTCATATTTACCTTTACGAATCATGACAGCGAATTGTTGCTGAGTATGCATTTTCAAAATGCTAGGTAATTTAATTACTGGGATCACTATCACTAAAACCATCGATAAAAGACCTAGAACAAATGAGTAGATATATCCCATTAGTAATTGTTTAACGACAGAGCATTCTGAGTCGCGGTTCTCTAATTTTAATGATGTATATCCAACAGTTAAAGGAAGAATAAGTACAAGAGCGATAGAAGTGTTTCTAATAATCGTGTCATCATCAGGTAGAAAGGGAATTAACATTTCTGCTAAGGTTGGATAAAAAACAGAAATAATAATGTAAATCCAGTACAACGATACAAGCCCCATGAAGCTCATTTTTGAGCTGTCTTGCGTTGGTAGCCTGCCAAAAAAAGTGAGAGTGGCCATACTAAATACTTTACTAAGAATTTTTGCTATACCTGTCATCAGGAGTCGAGCGAATGGCATTGTATTCACCTTTTTCTATTCTTTTTTTTAGAAACACTCTTGAGGTAATCTGATTCCTATATAAAAGAAAGTTCGACTGAGCATAAAGTCGAACGAAGTTCTTTTATTAAGTTCAGATTACGTATCATTTATATTCCCTCCCCTATTAAGTTTAAACGATGACAGAAAGCAAATTTCAACATTATTTTTCACAACTTAGAAGTATTGGCTCCACATGTCCACTCATCATATTTAACATCTCCGCGTGTTCATCTAAAATATCCAATTGTTCCCTAGTGATATTGTCAGGTAGAAGAATTTCAGTAGCGGGTTCCTCTGAGGGCTTAAATGGCAGTTCTGTGACTTTTGAGAAGCCTGAATTCTTAAGAAGATTTAGCCAATCATTGTTAGTATACAATGTTTCTACCCCATAAAAGTTCTTCACCTTCTTTTCGTCAATGGAAGAAAAGGGTTGACGGAGACACATTTCATTAATAAGGACTTGACCAGCATCTTTTAAAACACGTTGAATCTCCTTTAAAGCTTTTGGCGCATGCGTGAAACTAAGGACAGATTCACATATAACGTGGTGAAAGGAGTTTTCCGTGAACGGCAAATCGAGTACTGTTGTGAATTGAACAACAACATTTTTATTATTTTCAAGCTTTTTCCTAGCTTTGCTTACCATGACCGGATGACTGTCAATTGCGTTTACTTTGCAACCATACATCTCAGATATAAAACGAGCTGTTTCTCCCAGTCCGCAGCCAGCATCTAAAATAGTCATGTCAGGAGTGATCCCCAACTCATTAATCATTTGTTTTGTTAGCAGTTTTCCTCCAGGATGTGCACTTAAAACGTTTAATTCTGCCAGCATATTCATGTAGGAATTCTTTTTCATCAGCTCCACCTCAGTGATACGTTATTCAAAGGACAGCGTCACTGTTCCGATATAAACTTCTGTACAATAAAAAAACCGTGTAAGGGGGAAACTCCCTAACACGGCTTCAGGATAAAATTATCTCGTATTTTTCTTCTTCGCGAGTTCTTGGCCTCTGCTTACTACTTCTCCTGCAGCACTATTCTCATCAGGTGGCCTTCCTAATGGATTTACGCTTAATGTACGTGCATCGCCACTTTGTTTGTTCCGATGACCTCGTTGTTTGCCCACCTTCATCACCTCCACTCCCATAATGTTTACTTATGAGGAGGATTTTATGAGTGTACCTATCATCGTGAGCTCTTGTTCTAAACTTTGCTTTTCTTGACGATCTAAGAGGGCATCTAAGCGTTGACTTTCCTCTTGTATGGTTTCTGTGAGTCGTGATTGCATCTGTTTTTCTAATGAATCCATGGACTGATTAACGGACTCCTGAAACTTTTCGGCAGCTTTCGAAATTTGCTCTTTTGCTCTTTCTGTCCCATCATTCACTAGTGCTTCCTTTAAATCCTTAGCTTTTCCATTTTCAAAAAAATCTTTTTTAGATTTCAAATAAGTTAAGTAAGGCAGTGGATCAAATGTAAAACTGATGTCTTGGTCATTATCCTTTAATTCTACACTTTTTAGTTCACTATCCATCGTAAAATACGGAAGCCTCTTCGAAACATTGTTTTTCTGTTCCATTAACCATGCTTCCACATAACGTTTGATGACATTTTCTAACCTTATTGAAATAGCTTCAATTTCTTGTTTCATAAATTGTTCACCATGACCGCGCCATTCTTGAATCGCTCCTATTAACTGCTGGTGAAGTTGTTTTTTAGATGTACCAGTAAGCACAGAGACATTAATCGTCATAGGATAATAATCATTTAATACATAAGTGATTCTTTGTCGCAAATATAGTGTAAACTGATCTAACTCATGAAGAACATCCCTAGTTGGTACTGTAAACCTTTGTTCCTGGACTCTTTCTATTTCTTCTGCTGCGATTGCTTTTAATTCGGTTTGTTTTTGAATTTGGACATCTCTATCTGATGTCATAAAGGAAATACTGTCTTTTAATTTTTCACTGAATTGTTCGGCTTGATGTTCAATCATTTTAATAGCAAGAGTTTTAAGTTCAAGAATCGTTTGTTGATAGAAGGCTTCTTCAAATCGGGAAAAGCTAGTTTCCTCGATTGTTTTCTTTTCTTTTTGCGCCATACCTTCCTTACTGGATAAATGATAAACCCTTGGTTGTTCTATCCCATTATTTTTAAGTTGATCACGGACATGGCGTTTAACACCATTTAATTCACCAATACTTTCAGCAAGATCTGAAGCATTAATCACAAAATATAACTTGTCTTGGCCAAAGCTTTTATTAACTTTCCCCATCTGCTGTAAAAAATAATGGTCGGCTTTAGAAAATGCATGATTGTAATAAGTTAAATAGAAAATCGCATCCGACTGACGTAGCTGTTTGAATGCAACGTTAGTATGTCTCGCATGTATTGAATTAACGCCGGGCGTGTCTACCAGGACAATTCCTTGTCTTGTTAAGTTACAATCATAGTAAATATGGACTTGTTCAATTAAACAGGCGTATTGCTCATCAGCAACATAAGAAGCTAATTCGTTGTTTGATACGGTGAGCGTCTCTCCTAGAGGTAACTTTTTTTCCAGTAAGCTGGTTTGGATAGTGCTTAGATAATCTGCATTTGTTTTTTGCCAGCTAGTTACAAAAGATTTTCTATCAGGCTTCCATGTTTTGATAGAATCTGCTGTTAACGTAAGATCTAGTGTACTACTTACAGAGTTTATTTCGTCCGATAACGCGCGCTTGGATTTCAACGCTATGACAGCCGTTCCATGTGAGTTATCGTTTGTTGGAGCGAGAACAGTAGTAACGGTTGCTGTTGTAGGGTTAGGCGAAACTGGCATTACTCTTTCTCCGAGTAGGGCATTCGCAAAACTGGATTTTCCTGCACTAAATGCACCAAACAATGAAATGATAAATGTTTGATCTTTATACCGCTTAATACGTTCTAGTAATTGGTTACGCTCTGAAGTAAGAATTTTAGAATCCTGTGATGCCAATAATCCTTCATGAAGTTTGTCCAACCATACAGCCGCTTCCTTTTCAGAAAAGCTGTTCTCATGAGTTTCTAAAACCTCCTCTTCCTCCTTATTAATAATAGAGTCAGTAGGGAGAGAAATTCCTTTAAATTGCTGCACAGATTCACTAGGATAGGTCAAAACGCTAACATCGATAAGTTTTTTCTCGAAGTCTCGAGACGTTTGTTTCTCCGGTTTAAGTATCTGAATGCCTTTCAATTGATTATCATACAATGTTTTATTAAGGTTCAGCTCTTTTTTGTAGTCGTCTAAGTTTTCGAGGGAGAGAAGTTTTCCGACTAACTGCTCCTTTTGCTTCGTTACATATGCTTTTCTTTCTTTGATCCAAACTTCTAGTAAAGCAGCAGATTGTGATTGAATGTGTTTCACAATTTTAGTCGTGATGTCTTTCGTAAATGTATAAACATAATCATTGCTTTTATGGCCTCGATTTATCTGATTTTTAAACCAATCCATCTCTAAAACAATGGAAAGATCTTCATAAGCCTTCTCAAAAGCTTGTTTGTTTAGAAGTTCCTCCCGGTTTACCTTTTGAAAGTATGCTTGAACATGAAATAAAAGCTGGGATTTTACTTTGTCCTCTAGTTCGTCAATGAGTTTCATTAACCTGCTGTCTTGCTCTTCTTCTGTTTTCTTTTTTGAGAATAAAAAGCCCATCTTAAAACCAGGTTCCATTGCCTCTAACCAGTGCTTTGTTAACTCCGTCGTAGTATAAGGAAAAAGAGTAACATTTTTAAAGAGACTGCTCATGTCCTTTTGATAGGATTCTCTCATGACCTGATCATAATCACGAAGCTTTACAAGCTCTTGCGCTAATTCTTCTTGTCTGTCTAAATCCTTTGAGTCAAAACCGTCTTCCTCTACTTTTTCATAAACTTCGTTTAGCGATTCTTGTTTCTCCACGAGTAATCGTGATTCGATCGCCTGGTAAAATCCATGGTTCAATTGTTTCAAAGAATCGTCTAATAATCGTTCACTGTTAAACAAGAGTCCTTTTAATATTTTTTCAAGTTCTGTGAATTGATTCGCTGGATGATCCATTTTCTTCATGGATGTAAAATAGAGCTCGATGAATGTGATATCCCACTCCTTTAGAACTTTGGTAACCGATGTTCTGAAGGTATCTAAACTTATTTCACGTTCATCATGTTTGTCTATTTGATTAACGACAAGGTAAATTGGCTTCTTCTCCAAGGATAATTGCCGTAAAAACGAAAGATTTGTTTCTGATTGGACATGATTGTAATCCATGACATACACAATTGCATCTGTTGAATAAAGCTGCTCGACAGTCACTGCTTCATGGGAATCATCGGTAGAATCTACACCCGGGGTATCTACAATACACCCATGGTCTCCTAAAAAAGGTAAAGGGGCAGTAATTGTCATCCCTGATAACGATTTTCCATCCATTCCCCATTGTCTAACTTTGTCCCATGGAATTTCCCCTTCAAACACATGGTCGTCATCTGAATCTTGAGAATGTACTTTTAAAGCGAGATCTCCTTTTTGGATTCGAACGATATTTGCACTCGTAGGTATAGGACTTGTCGGCAGGATATCTGCTTGAAGCATTTTATTTAACAGCGTTGATTTCCCGGCTGAAAAGTGTCCACAAAAGGCAACTTCAAACATCGCACTTTGTTTTTTATCTGCTAATCTCTGATATCGATATGTTTCTGCGGTCGTAAACTCGACCTCGCTAAAAGACAACGTTTCATTCTTTAAGTTTTTCACTCTTTCCCCATCCTCACTACTAACTTAAATATTTTGGAACATGAGAAGATACAATCAATCTTCTCATGAATGCATTTCAAGACAAAGTTTAAACTACCTGTATCGTTCTTCTTTAAAAGGGTTTGCGGTCATAGAATATCCAAGCTCCTCCCAGAACCCTTCTTCATCTTCTTTCATAAACCTTATACCAGATACCCATTTAGATCCTTTCCAAAGATAAAAAGCGGCCGGTGGAATAAACCTTAATGGATAACCGTGCTTAGGAGTGATTTCCTGCCAGTTTCTTTGCTCGTCTTTCCACTTATAGATAAATAAAGAATCGTCCCCTAATAATGCATTCAATGGAAGGTTAGCGGAATATCCAAAAGGATCCCCGTTGTAGTAGCCGTAAATTTTAACGTATTTCACTCCATCATTTATATGGATGAGATTTAAGAATTCTCGAAAAGCAATTCCTTCAAAAGAATTTCCGAATTTCGACCAAGTTGTGACGCAATGCATGTCTATAGACGATATGGTTTTGGGAAGTTCCATCACCTCTTGATAAGATAATTCCAGTTCTTTCTCTACTTCACCAAATAATTTGAATTTCCATGTAGATTCATTGAATGGATAAACATCTCCTTGATGTAAAATAGGCCATTTTTGTGTTTCGAATTGTCCTGGTGGAAGTTTGTTTGTCATGTAGTTCACCCTTTTTAAGATTGTGACTTTGTTATTAATGAATGTTATAGGTTGTTCCCTAAATAATTGCTGGATTTAAAAGGTAATGTTTGCCTCTGGGTTCGCTCCAAGCGGACGCTTTCTTTGGGGAAGACTTTAGCCTCTCCGGGAAAACAATTTTTATAAGCAAAATATTTTGATTGTAAGATAGCTATTGATAGACTAAACATATGTATAACAGAGAAGTTATTCCTAGCTTCCTCACTCAATAAATATTTAACAAGAAAGAAGTTGAAATAATGTCTATAGCTAATCGTAGCAAACTACTAGAAGAAATACCATTATCTGTCCTTGATTTAGCATCTATCGTTGAAGGCGGTACAGCTCACGATTCGTTTAAGAACACAGCAAATTTGGCAATACACGCTGAAAAGTTAGGATTTAATAGATACTGGCTTGCTGAGCATCATAATATGCCTGGAATAGGTAGTTCAGCTACGTCTGTTTTAATTGGACATGTAGCGCAAGTAACTGAGAGTATGCGCGTTGGTTCAGGTGGGATCATGTTACCTAATCATGCCCCGTTAGTGATTGCTGAACAATTTGGAACATTAGAATCATTATACCCTAATCGCATCGATTTAGGGCTAGGACGTGCGCCGGGAACAGATCAACGAACAGCGTTTGCTTTACGAAAGGGACAAGGAAGTGATGGACAGGATTTTCCAGAACAACTAGAGGAACTGACAAACTATTTTAGTCCTGAAGAGTCTGATCCTAAAGTAAGAGCGATTCCAGGTGAAGGGTTGTCTATTCCGATTTGGTTATTGGGTTCCAGCGGGTTTAGTGCTCGACTTGCCGCAGAGAAAGGGTTACCCTTTGCATTTGCGAGTCACTTCTCTCCGGAAAACACGATACCAGCACTCGAACTTTATTATAATAACTTCCAGCCATCTGATGTACTAGCTGAACCATACTCCATGGTAGTTGCCAATGTCATTGCTGCTGATACAGAAAAAGAAGCGCAACGACTTGCGACTTCTATGCAAATACAGTTTTTAAATATTATCCGGAATACGCCTAATCTTTTACAAGCTCCTGTAGATGACATGGATGAGATATGGAGTGACTATGAAAAATCGGTACTGGAAAAGCAATTTGGTTCCGCAATGGTTGGTACTCCTTCTATAATCCAAGAAAAACTGCAAGATTTTCAAAACAAAACCGGAGCAAGTGAAATAATGATTAATTCACAAATTTTTGATCATGAAGCCCGTCTTCGATCATTTGAAATTGTATCGGAGGTTAGTATTAAAAAATAGTGAAAACAATTAATTATAGAAAGGGACTGAAAAAGTAAACATTTACTTTTTCAGTCCCTTTTTTACAAGATGAAAATTATCGGTTTTCTAAGAGATTTTTGTTTTCATCGAACAGAGAGGCTCGAATCCGCGAAACTCCTTAAGAAAAATGATCAAAAAATTTCAAGTGGTTATTCTTTTATTTTTCTGAAGACAAGCGTTGCATTATGGCCTCCAAAACCTAAAGAGTTGGAAAGAACCGTATCTACATTTTTTTCTAGAGCATGATTAGGAACGTAATTTAAATCCAACTCTTCGTCAGGAGTCTGAAAATTTATTGTAGGAGGAATAATATTCTCCTTTAATGCCATAAGTGAAAAAATAGCTTCAAGAGCACCAGCCGCTCCTAATAAATGCCCTGTCATTGATTTAGTAGAACTTATTGCTACGTCATACGCATGTTTACCGAAGACCTCTTTAATAGCAATGGTTTCATATAAATCATTATATCGGGTAGAGGTACCGTGGGCATTAATATAATCAACTTGATCAGGCTTAACGTTTCCGTCGGACATCGCTAACTTCATTGCTCGTTGGGCGCCTTCTCCTTTTGGAGCAGGCGTAGTTATGTGATACGCATCCCCTGTAGCGCCATACCCAACTAATTCTCCATAAATAGAGGCTCCGCGAGCTTTTGCATGGGAGAGTTCTTCTAATATCAACGTAGCAGCTCCCTCTGCAATCACAAACCCGTCTCTATTTTTATCAAAAGGCCGGCTTGCAGTTACCGGATCCGGGTTTCTGGACAATGCCGTCATGTTCGTAAATCCTGCAATTGTCATTTCAGTAATCGCTGATTCCGCCCCACCAGCTACCATCATTTCTGCATGTCCATGTTGAATCACACGAAAGGCATCCCCGATGGAATTCGCTCCTGATGCACAGGCAGTGACAGAGCAATTATTTATCCCTTTTGCTCCTAATTCAATCGATACTCTTCCAGACGCCATGTCAGGTATAAACATAGGAATAATAAAAGGGCTGACTTTTCTAGGTCCTTTTTCTAAGTACTTCTTGTGCTGAGATTCAAACTCATCTAATCCACCAATCCCAGAGCCTATCCAAACCCCAATTCGCTCCGCTTCAATTTCCTTACCAATTTCTATTCCGGCATCTTTGATCGCCATTTTACTTGCTGCAATTGCTAGGTGAGTAAATCTGGCCATACGTCTAGCTTCCTTAAAATCCATGAAGTCGTTCACATCGAAGTTCCGTACTTCACCAGAAACTTTGACTTGGAATTTATCCGGGTCAACTCTTGTCATCGGGGCGATACCTGAGACACCATTTATGGCATTGGTCCATGAAGTAATAGCGTTATTTCCTAAAGGGGATACTGCCCCTATACCTGTCACGACAACTCGTTTCTGCATCTAATCTTCTCCTTATGAATGGGGTTTGTAGAACTATTTCTTGACTTATTACTTGGTCATAATAACTGCTACCTATTATTCTATCCTAACCTAGCCTTGAAATGAAGATATCTTTTTAAATTAATTGCTCGGGAAATCTTGAATAGATGAATTATTCAGTTGAATTAGTATTTAAGACGTGCTTCTATCCAATTCTTAACATCTAAATAAACTTCGGTTTTATTAACTTCATGGAGCATTTCATGCCTGCCATTTTTATAGAGTTTATAGCTTATATCCTGCATCCCTATTTTTTGATACATGTCAAAAATGGCTTTTACCCCTACGCCATTGTTACCAACAGGGTCTTTGTCCCCAGAGAAAATGAATACAGGCAACTCTTTAGAAATAAGTTGATTAAGTTCCAAGTTATGAATAGATGCTAAGCCAGTAAATAAATCATGGAAGAAACTGGTCGAACATGTCCCGCCGCATAGTGGGTCGTCCACATAAAGATCAACGGTTTTCTCATCGGAGCTTAGCCAGTCATAAATCGTACGCGAAGGTTCAAATAAGCGATTATGACTTCTGAACGTAAGGTAATTCAACAATGGACTAGGAGTAGAGTTCCCTTTCAGTTTTTTTTCAACGATTGCTAAGGCTATGCCTAGTTTTCCTTGAAAACCCGGATCGCTGCCAGTCCCGGATATGATCACACCATTAATCTTGTCCCCAGCTAATTGAATATATCTTCTTGCTAAAAATGAACCCATGCTATGACCTAATAGAAAAATGGGAACACCGTTGTATTCCTGTTCGATTCGTTCCGTTAATATGAGTAGATCATCTGTTGCAGTGTCGAAACCATTCTCATCAGCAAAATATCCGTATTCTTTCATAGAGGCCATCGTGTATCCGTGACCACGGTGATCATTTGCATATACAACATAACCAGAATCTACTAAAAAAGCTGCAAAATCCTTGTATCTTTCGGAATGTTCAGCCATACCATGAGCAATCTGGATGACTGCTTTTGGTTTAACCGGCTTTTCGGGGGACCATTTTCTAGCAAAGATCTTTGTCCCATCCAAAGATGAATACGTAAAAGTTGTTTTTTTCATGAGTTTCCCCTTTCTGATAAAAGATAAAACGCTATTGGATTAAAAAATATTTGTGTTTTTATTATACTACGAGAAAAAATTGAACCTGGTGAGAAAGTTTTGAAACTAGGAATAATAAAGGAAAGTAATAAAAGAGTAACACCTGCTAGGTTAGATGCAGGTGTTACCGGATAACGAAGAATTTAAAGCAAAAAGTAGGCTAACAAAGTTCCTACAGAACCATAGAGTAAAGCGAATGGCATGTTTGTCAACGTGATTCGGTATGGGTTTTGCTGTGTATTCATGGAAGTTATGGTTACAGTTACCCCATAAGTTGCGACACTCGCAGTGGCTAATGCTCCTGTGATGAAAACAATTCCGATACTTAAGGGATTCATCACGCTATAAAGTGGTGCGACTACTTCTATTAAGACACCTATAGTTGCAATGGGATGTATACCAAACATACTCATAACAAGGTACGTTAGCTGCATAAAAATGAGAATTAATAAAGGATACTCTGAGACTGCCATAAACGGTTGCTGGATTACTTGTAAAATAGGAGTTTCATTCAAACTATTAGAGAAAAACGCAAGAGTAACAAATAACACGAAAAAGTTCTGCATGTTATTCGTTCTGTCTTTCCACGTTTTAACCCCGATTGCTAAAAAACTTCCCCACCGTTTCATTAAAAAGGCCCAAGCACACGCAAACGGAAAGATGACTAATGTGACGGCATATATGAAACTCAAATCTAGTAGATTACCTATTCCTACAATCAGTGTAAGAAATACGGTTAAAGCAAATAATAATTGTAAAATATTCAGAACAATTTCTTTCATAGAAAACGATCTAGTAAGTTGGTATGGGGCCTCATACTTCATTGTTGCGTATGCACGTTTACCTCGAACGGATTCCATTGTCATCATGATTACAGAAAATAAAACGAGCCAAGGAAGCATCGTTAAATAGCTCACGCCTGTGGCATCTACACTTATTGCAACAAGAATTTCCATCGGGCTCCAAACGAGTGCCATTGAGAAGGCCCGTAGTGTCGATTGACTAATAAAACCATCTCGAAACTTCTTCGAAACCTTTTGCAGGTTTTCTTTAAGTACACTTTGAGTGAGTGTAAGTGCAGAAAGGTTAATAAATGATAAGAGTGTATAAGTGGTTAGGGTACTTCGAACATATAGACTACCCATATTTGACACGTTCGATTTCATTAATTCGTTAATTCTTCGGTCGAATCTGCCAGCTCGAACCACGATATTCATCCAAGGTAAAACAGTTAATAAACCAATTAAGCCTAAGTTTGTCGTGAAAAATGTTAAGGCATGTAAAAGAGAGAGATTTGACTCTACAAAAAGGTAGGATCCTACTGCCAAAAATATAGAGCCAAGAATTCTAAAGAGTTTAGATGCTCCAAAAAAGGAAATGATGAGGATTGGTATTGTGATAGCACCGGCAATGTATGTAATGATAGGTGAATCTATGAAAACATTTATCATGTAAATCAGTATAAGAAAGGAGTATATAAGATAAAGACGTTGCGGAACACCTTTTAAAGTTTTCATTGGAACATTCTTCTTTCGTTTAGGAGTTTAGTTTAGGATTTTCTTAAAAGATTCAGACAGTAGGAGTTGACAGTTTCCTCTGTATTTAACAAAAGACTGCTATGCCATTTTTCTATTTCATCATGCGAAGAACGATACGTTCAACAATAGCCCAAGGAAGAAAAGATTTCAAGAAAGTAATTGCTTTGACTCCCTTTCCAACAGGGTAACGAAGATGAGGTCTAGAGGTTTCGCATATTTTGATAACGGTATCCATGACGATTTGAGGATTTTGTGCTTGTTTATCCATTTTTTTCACATGATTACTTAAGGAATTCATGAAGTCTTTATAATCTGGTTCCCTTGATAAAGGTGCTTTTTCTAATCCTTTTTTCCAAATACCTGTTTTAAAAGAGCCTGCTTCTATGAGTGATGTATAGACATTGAAAGGTTGCAATTCTAATCGCAACGATTCGCTAAACCCTTCTAATGCAAACTTAGACGCTGCGTATGGTCCCAAACCAGGCAGACCTATTCGACCACTGATACTTCCTAAATTAATAATTTTCCCGGAGCGGTTTTTTCTCATTACTGGAATAAATGACTTAGTTAGAGAAACGACTCCAAATACATTCGTTTTAAATTGTTCTTCCCACTGCAGTCCGTCCATTTCTTCGATGACTCCGCCTTGAGTATAACCTGCATTATTAATTAAGATATCAAGTGTTCCATAAGTGTTTAGTATATAATTGTAAATAGTATCAATCTCATCTTGGTTTGTTACATCTAACCGTTGGACGTCTATTCTTCCCTTTGGAATAAGTCGATCATTGGCCTCAATTCTTAGCTGTTCTTGCTTTTCAATACTTCTCATTGTTGCAATTACTTTGTATCCTTTATTAGCAAGTTCTAACGTTATGCCCATTCCAAATCCACTATTTGCTCCAGTAACTAATACGATTGATTCTTTCATGGTTCTCCTCCGATTGAGATCTGTTATACTAGAAATGTTTTATTGAAATACTACTCGGTGTGACCGTAATATTCTCCCTGTTCATCCATACTAATGTTAAGCAATAGTTAGAAAAAGGTGGTGTCAACATCGCAATATAACATGAATATACGCATACTAGGAGTTATTTGTTATGTAACTGCTATTTTATATTTAACGAATCACTTTTTTCATGTACTTTGGATAGAAAATCTATTCAGTTTACTAGGTGCTGTCTTATTAGCGAATGCGATCTTTCTTATATCGCCGATAAACCGTTTCGTAGTCTCGATCTTAATCATAGTTGGTTCGATTATTTTTTATCTTGAAAACGTTCATTTTATCACAGTGCTGCATGGATTTGGTGAAAATATTAATCTACTTTCTTTATTTATACTTATTCCACTTATCGGAACATTTATGTCAACGGTAGGTTACTTATCTACTATAAAAGAAAAAGTTCAATTAAAAGAAAAACAAGGTGGAAAACATCCTTACAGATTAAGTTACCTTCTTGTGACTTTCACGGGCACTTTATTAAACTTTGGAGCAATGGCTATCGTAAAAAAAATTGCAGACGAAAGCTTTTCTTCATTCCAAGAAAAAAAATTAACCCTACATATTTTGAGGGGATTCGGTTTTTGTGTGTTGTGGTCGCCTTATTTTGTGAACGTTGGGCTTGTCCTTGTACTTTTGGATGTGTCGTGGTTTAGTATTGGCGGGTATGGCTTTGTTTTAGCGATGGTTTATGCGGTAATCAGCATAATCATGCTTCCTGCTATTCAGTTTGCTGACGATCCTATTTTAGTAGAAGATGAAAACAAGAGATCACTAGATTCTGATAACAACCCTTCCCTACTGCCTGTTTTATCATTTTCAGGTGTATTGTTAGCTTTATCGTTTTTATTGGAATACTTTGTAGAAATAAATATGCTCACAGTGGTGTCAATTTTAGCTCTGATTTTACCGGTAATTTGGGCTATTGGATCAAAGGTTTTGCGGACGTATCTTAATGATGTGTCTGTTCAGGTTCAAGCTTCGTTTTTTAAGTTGAAAAATGAATTAGCGATTTTTATAAGTGCCGGTTATTTTGGAGTGGCCGTATCATATACAAATATGGGTGAAATTATCTCCACTTTTCTCTTAAATATTTCGTTTGGGTTTGTGTATTTATTTACAATATTTATTATCATGATAGCGGTATTATTAGCTCAGATAGGCATTCATCCAATCATCATCGTCATTGGTATTGGTGGTTCTTTGTCTCCTGAAACATTTGGTATTACGTCAGAATACCTTGCTTTAACGTTGTTATTAGCCTGGACGACTGCAACGCAGCTTTCTCCTTTCTCGGGGCAAGTATTAATGGCTTCTAAGTTGATGAACACGTCTACTCCAAAGATTGCCAAAGCTAATGCCCCTTTCGTGCTCATTATTTTTGTTGTATTATCATGTTTGTTGTACAGTTTTCATGCCTTCGGATGGGTGTAGAAGTGTTAACTAAACTTTCTATAATCAATTGTCAAAATCTCTATACAAAAAAGCTCATTCTCGCAAAATGCTAAGATGAGCTTTTTTGTATTTATTTTCTTTTTCTAAAGTTCATACTCACTATGTTTTAAGACAGTTCTTGGTTTTGTGCCATCTTCGAGAGTGGTTTCGACTTCCACTGCAATAGAATTATTATAAGCAGCAATTACTTTTCCGCTCTTTCCTTTGTAGTCACCCGAGGTCACATTCACTAGATCTCCTGGATTTATTACCGGTACTTCTTCTTCCTCTGGCATAAATATACCTCCTAAGTAAAACTATTTTATCATGCAATATTTAAAAGCGTTGTTAAGAATTATGTGGCATACGAAATACGATAAAAAATTGCTAAGCCAGCCTTAATTTATCTCTGCCCATTGTATCGTTCCGCTTACAATGACGAATTACTCTGTTTAGAGTCAAGAAATATTTAACAGGTTATAAATTCAACAATATTCTTATACACAGCCTCATGAAATAAAGATGATTAATCGCATATGATGATACCCTTTTCCCATAGGACGGTCAAGCAAATAGTTTTACGTCCGTGAGCTCGAAATTGTCATCGAATCAAGATTTATTTTAGCGCCAACTGACTTTAGGAAATCTAAGCCGATAATTCCATCTACTTCAATGTCTTCTTTGTATACACTGAAATCGCTCACTTTTAAAGGACCGATACTAAAGGAGCTTAATGTGATTTCTTGACCGGATTTGGAAACATCTAAATTTAATTCTTTTTGCAGACGTTCTGAAATAATAGTATGTGGTGATGTTGTGTCAATAACCATGGAATGAGTGACGTCTGCCTTCCCTTTTACTTTCAAACGTACTTCCGTGTATAATTTTCCATCATGAAATTCAATGCTCTTCAAGTTTACTCACCCTTTTTACTTGTTTGTATTCATTGTACCATGTAGTAATTGATGAAATGAAAAATTCTCTTAATTATTGCCCCTTAATTTTTGTAAATGAGGACGTTTTAAATCATAATAAAAAATAGGATAATCTACAAGTTCAGAATGATTAAAACTGGAAATACAAGGATATTTCAGAAAATAGGCTTACTATTAGTCAAGATTACACGCATGATATATCTTTATAAGGAGGTAATTTATGAATGTTAAGTTTTTGTTGAGTTTTAGCACGTTTTTATTAATATACAGTCTGCTTTCCTTTTATATTGGCTGGAATATTCATGTCTGGTTACTTAATGCCTTCCAAATAGATGCTCGTTGGGGAATTTCCGTATTCCTGATGTTTTTCGCTTACTCCTACATCATTGGACAAATGGTAAAATCACTGATGTGGCTTAAAATGCTCGGTTCCTTTTGGTTGGCAGTTTTTCAATTTGCACTTATCGTTTTACCTGTTGTAAATTTATTTGTTTGGCTAATTTCCCTGACAACAATCTCTTTAAATACAAGTATTACAACTGCCGGTTTTCTAGTGCTGATTCTATTTATAGTGTATATGTTATTTGGCTTGTTTAATGCTTATCAACCAGTCATAAGAAAGTATCACATTGAAATACCGAGAAAACAGGCTAAAAAGAAAACTTTAAGGGTTGCCATGGCTTCCGATATGCACTTTGGGGGACTCTCAGGGAAGAATCATGCTAAGCGGTTAGTTACAATGATAAATAAGTTAGATCCTGATCTAATTGTATTTCCAGGAGATTTAGTGGATGATGACCCGGGTATTTTTCAAAAAGAAAAAATGGATAAAACATTGCGGAATCTGCAAGCCCCGTTAGGCGTTTATGCAGTTTTGGGAAATCATGAATATTACGGGGGGAAAATAAAAGAGTTGACTAAAATAATGAAAAAAGTCAATGTACATATTCTGCAAGATGAAATTGTGACAATAGATCGTTCCATCCAAATTATCGGCAGAAAAGATAAAACCGATAAGCATAGGAAAACAATGGAGGAATTGTTGATTGGTGCGGATAGCTTGTTGCCTAAATTGGTTCTTGATCACCAACCATCTGAACTCCAAGAAATCATGGACAGCGGCAGTGATATTGTTCTATCAGGACATACTCACCGGGGACAAATAGCCCCCAATCACCTCATTACTCGAAAAATATTTGAAGTAGACTGGGGCTTTAAAAAGAAAGAGCAACTGAATGTTATCGTTTCGTCTGGATTTGGATTTTGGGGTCCTCCAATTAGAATAGGCAGTCGTTCAGAAATTATACAATTGGACATTACCTTTACCGATTAATTGGTTGTTGATCGTATATGAAGATTATTTTTTTCTTGTTATTATCCCATTTCAATGCGGCGTCGAAAACGTTATTATTTCGTTCGAAACCTTGGACAATCGATGTCGTACCGCCTGACAGCAGTTCTTTTACATGTGTAATACTTATTTCTTTCCCTAACGTGCGTTTGGATATAGTAAACGTACATTTTGATTGATTATAGTTGGTACAACCATAAAAATTCCCTTTGTCTATAACCTTTCCATCACACTTTAGACAACCGCCAACTAGAGTTTTAGCCGGGTATTTTCCAGTTCCTTTTTTTTGTTTCCAACCTTTTCTCGTAGATTGTATGTTAGCTAGTTTTTCTTTGTCCAACTGCCACGATCGAGCGTTCATTCGTGCATCTTGAATAATTGATGCCGAAAGTTTTTTAGCCTGTTCAATGAATGGCTCCATGGGCGTTTTGCCATCTCCAATTTCTGCTAGCCTTTGTTCCCACTTTGCGGTCATTTCTGGTGAAGCCAAAATGGAATCCCCAACAGCTTGAATAAGGATTCGCCCTTTGTCTGTAGGGAAAACCTGATTTTTTGTGACTGTAATGTAAGAGCGATCTTTTAAAATCCCGATAATTCCTGCCCGAGTTGCTTCCGTGCCAAGTCCTTCTGTATCCTGCATGACTTTTACAAGACTATCGTCATCGATATGTTTGCCGGCTGTTTTCATGACTAGAATTAAATCACCTTCTGTATAACGTTTTGGCGGTTTTGTTTCTCCTTTTTTAGTGTTTACCTTAGAGACAATCCCTTCATCTCCGTTTTGGACAGGAGGTAAGGATGTATCATTATCTTTTGCTGATTTTTGAGAATCTTGAGAGAAGGGGATAACTTTTCGCCAACCTTCATTTAGAAGTTGTTTTCCTTTCGAACGAAAGGTGGCTCTCTCGTCAACTAACGTATCAATGGTCGAATAACTCATTTTACAATCATCATAATGTGCGGCAATGACACGTTCAACGATCATTTCATAGATTACTTGTTCTTCTCGTGATAATTTTGCAGGGTCTATGGTTTGATCTGTTGGAATAATGGCATAGTGATCCTTTACTTTACCAGAATTTACATAACGTTTGGATACAAGTATTGACGGATTAGGCAAGGGGAAATAAGCATTAAACGTACTGTACTCCCTTAATTTCGCCAATACATCCGGTAGAGTTGACGCTTCTTCTTTCGTTATAAAAGCAGAGTCCGTTCTAGGATAGGATATAATTCCCTTCACATAGAGCTTTTGTGCAATATCCAATGTTTGCTTCGGTGCATACTTAAAGCGCTTGTTTGCCAATGATTGCAATCCGGAAAGGTTAAATAAATATGGCGGTGGAATATTTTTTGTGTTTTTATCTATATTGGTTACTTTTGCTGGTTTCCCGGCGGAAAATTGAGCAATTTTTTTAGCCATCTGTTCCTCTTTAAGTCTCGTATCCCCGTCTTTATGCCAGGTGCCTTCATACATATGATTATTTATTTGAAAGTTAGCCTTGACCTCCCAGAAGTTTTCCGATCTAAAAGCTTCTATTTCAGTTTCACGCTTCACGATAAGAGCGAGGGTTGGGGTTTGAACCCGGCCAGTAGAAAAAACATCCTCTGCTCCTTGCTGTTGTAACAATAGTGTAAATGCCCGTGATGCATTCATACCTACTAGCCAATCTGCATAGGCCCTGCTTATGGCTTCATGGAATAAATCTCTTGTATGTATTTCATCTTTCAGATTTTGAAAACCGGTTATTACGGCGTTCGGTGTTAGGGAAGAAATCCATAACCTTTTCATTGGTTTGGTATTCTTGCTTTGTTGTAAAACAAGTCTTACGATTGCTTCCCCTTCTCGTTCCGCATCACCTGCTATGATGATTTCATTAATTTTAGGATCATGCACAAAATCTTTGATTACTTTAAAAGCCTTCCACTTTGTTTTCGTAACTTTGTATTGAAATTCTGATGGGATCATTGGTAAGATATCCAACTGCCATTTTTTCCATGAAGCATCATATTCATCCGGGGACAATAGTTCGCATAGATGGCCTACTGCCCAAGTGACAACTGCCCCCTGCGGAAACGTTTCACAAGGCCGAATGGTGATATGATTTTTTTGTTTTGCAAATGGAAAAGGCGCAGCAAGTTTAGCACCTTGATCTGGTTTTTCAGCGACGATTAATTTCATAAAGGATCACCATTTTCTATGTATTCAGGGAGTAATAAAGAGAGTGGTTATTCAAGGGGAACGTGCGTTTCATTTTATCATATCCTCATTTAAATGCCTATAAGAATTTATCTATGGATAAAATTTAGACCAATCTGGACTTTTTAGTGTTGAATAAAAAAGAACAGACAAAAGGTGATAAGCAATGCCTACCACCACGGAACCAAAAGAGAAATTAAGACTCTTCGGTCTTTTCATTCTCGATAAGAAATGTTGAACCTTCTTTTTGTTGAACTAAATTTTCTTTTAGCAATTTACCCATTGCACGTTTGAAACCAGCCTTACTCATTTGGAATGTTTCCCGAATGTCGTCCGGTTTAGCCCGATCTGTAAATGGCATTTCGCCACCATTAGCTTTTAAATATTCTACTATTTGTTCAGCATCTTTATCGCGGCTTTCCAGAATAAGAGGACGCAGTGAAATATTAAGGGTACCATCTTCTTTTACAGCAATAATTCTACCCTTAACCCACTCCCCTAACCTTGGTTCCTGCTTTCTTTCATCTTGATGAATAAATCCGCGGAAACCTTCTTCTGTAATGAGAAAGGAACCGATTTTAGAGGCACGATAAATATGTCCGCTCGTTGTATGGTTTAATAAATCCTTAGGTGCTTGATCTCTTTCCTGATCAATAATATCTTCTGTCACAGGTTTTGCGACTAACTTTTCTCTCCGGTCATGATCCAAACGAACAAACAAGTTATCGCCTCTTTTTGGCCAGACCTCGCGTAATAAAGGAAGGTCATCTTTAGACACCAAGACATCCTTTGGGAGACCAATGTGAACAAAGACACCAAGTTCTTCTACGACATCGACTACTTTTGCCCAATCATACGTGTACAAAGAAACCTTGGGAATGTTCGTAGAAGCCACTAGTTGACCCTTTTTATCTTCATAGAGAAATACTTCCACTTCTTGACCTTGCGATAATTCTTCTTTTGTCTCGTTAGTATGTAATAAAATTTCCTGATTATTTAATTTTAAAACATAACCAGTTTCAATTTTCCGTGCTACTATCGTGGTCTCTATAAGACCTGGTTTTAACTTATCCATTTAAACGCCTCTTTCATATTTCATTACTTTGATTTCTATTATAACTAATTAAAGCTTGAGATGAAAATATTCAGTCATATTATCTCAATTAGAACATAAAAAAAACGCAAAGCGTATTTTATTAAATACGGCGTTAGCTTTCGCCACCATCATTTAAGCATCATGGGTAGGGTTCCCTAGATGCGTGTGGCGTAAAGATAGCTGTCAGCTTATAAATTCTCTTATCTCGTATAAAAAAACTGGCAAAAGCTGAGCTTTCACCAGTATTGATTTTAAATGAGCAGATTAAATAAATCTTGATCCTTATTAATTTCAACGTAAGAGAACCCTTTTTTATCCATGCGGTCAATGAGTGGATGATAATCTTCTTTTACTTTCAATTCAATACCAACAAGGACAGGTCCTTTGTCTCTATTATTTTTCTTTGTATATTCGAAACGAGTGATATCATCTGTTTCACCTAGTACCTCGGTTAAAAATTCTCGCAATGCTCCAGCTCTTTGAGGGAAATTCACGATAAAATAATGTTTTATTCCATTATAAATTAGTGAACGCTCTTTTACTTCTTGCATGCGGTCAATATCATTATTTCCGCCACTTACAATACAAACGATGTTTTTTCCTTTGATTTCATCTTTATATTGATCTAATGCTGCAATAGATAATGCACCTGCCGGTTCGGCAACAATAGCATTTTCATTATACAAATCAAGCATGGTTGAACAAACTTTCCCCTCTGGAACAACTACAACGTTATCGACGACTTCCTTTGCAATTTCAAAAGTAAGATTTCCGACTTTTTTAACGGCAGCTCCATCTACAAACTTATCGATCTTATCCAACGTAACGACTTCTCCTTTTTGAAGAGAAGCTTCCATGCCGGGAGCCCCCGCAGGTTCCACGCCAATAACGTGTGTGGATGGACTGATGTTCTTGAAATAAGAACCAACGCCAGATATGAGTCCCCCACCTCCAATACTCATGAACACATGAGAAACTGGAACTTCAAGGTCTTCCAGTATTTCCATACCGACTGTTCCCTGGCCAGCAATTGTACGGTAGTCATCAAACGGATGAATAAATGTCATCTTATGATCCTCGCCAAACTTCTTGGCTTCAAGGAAGGAATCATCAAATGTGTCACCAGTTAAAACAACATCAACAAAAGGTTCGCCGAAAAATTCTACTCGTGAAACTTTTTGTCGCGGAGTTGTACTTGGCATAAAGATTTTCCCTTTCACACCAAGGGCTTTGCAAGAGTAAGCTACGCCTTGAGCATGATTACCAGCACTGGCGCAAACTACCCCATTTTCCAGTTCTTCTTTTTTTAAACTTTGCATCAAGTTATAAGCGCCACGAAGTTTAAATGATCTGACTACTTGAAGGTCTTCTCGTTTTAAATATACATTCGCTTGATATCGCTCAGAAAGGATAGGATCCAGCTGTAGTGGTGTTTTAACCACAATATCTTTTAACATTTGGTGCGCGATCAAGATGTCTTTTACTTGAACGGAGTTAGTCATTGTCTTTACCATCACCAGAACCCTTCTTCCTACAGAATATTAAGACTTATCTTAACACAATCTTGAGTTTGTGAAAACATTGAACTACTTATAATGATTAATATTATCAGATTATTTATACAAAACCATTTATTGAAGGTTTTTACTATTTAATTGAGAGTACATAGATTAGTTTGATAATGATATGATAAGGGAATAGAAGATACATTGTATCATTGGGGGTATGTATGAATGGTGAAATGGGCGTTTATTTCGGATTTTGACGGAACAATTTCTAAAAAAGAATTCTACTGGATACTGATAGATACATATTTTCCAGAAGGGAAACAATTGTATCACCGTTGGAAAAACGGTGAATTAACAGATATCGAATTTATAAAAAAGGTATTTGGTTCTATTGATCAGTCTGAAGACATTATTAAGAAGCAAATTCAAGAGATGCCTCTAGATGAACATGCTATTCCTTTTATTCACAAAGTATTAGAAAATGACGGAGATTTTTACATTCTTAGTCCAGGTACCGACTATTATATTCAACAAATCCTAGCTAAGAACAACCTTTCTAACATTAATGTTTTTTCTAACAAAGGATTTTTTAAAGATAAAAATATTCATTTGGAAATAGATCGTAACGCATGGAACTACTCGGAACATTGTGGTGTTGATATGGAAGTGACATTTAAAAAACTTAAAGAACCTTATGATTACGTATTTTATTATGGTGATAGCGAGCTCGATGCGCTACCTGCCAAATATGCGGATCAAACGTTTGCGAAAAATTTATTAATTAATGCGTTAATAGACAACAAACAACCTTTTATTCCTGTTCGGGATTTCAAAGACGTACAGACGTTCCTCACAGAAGAAGGATGGATCATGAAAGGATAGGTATATCAAATTTAAATATAGTAAAGTAAGAGGGATCAGCAGAATTTAATTAGATTCTGCTGATCCCTCTTTTAATATTAATTTAATCGGACTTCTTCCCCTTATATCCTATCTAGTTCTGGCAATATAAGCGTATACGTCGCGTAAACATGTATAACCCTGCTCTTTAACTATTTGAATGCAGTTGGACCAAAGTTCAGCAGTCATTTTTGCATCTTGTAATGCATGATGTCTGTTGGATGTGTCAATGTCAAAAAATGAACAGCATTCTTCTAATACATTAATATAACGAAGTTCCGGGATCAATGCTGTTAAAAATGATGTATCCAATATTCTGTGGTCAAAACTTGTCTTATATAGCTGCCAGGCTAGATCTTGCATAAAATCAATTTCATGTTTCGCGTGATGGGCAACAAGTGGTGCATTGCCGATGTATTTCAAAAAATCATGTAGCACATTCTCTTGGGAAGGTGCATCAATTAAGTCTTCTAGTGTAATCCCAGTCAGTTCTGTTATTGTGTCAGAAGGAGCTTGGTCATGTTTAATAAAAGAGTAAAAGGTTTCCTCCTCTAGAACAGTGCTGCCTTTGATTTTAATTGCACCTATTGACAAGATACGATCCCCTTTTTTAGGACTAAAACCTGTCGTTTCAATATCAAAAACAACCATCGTTAGATCTTCAAAAGGCGTTCGCAAATAATCATTTTGTTTTAAATCTTTTTGTAACCTTCTCATATAGGCAATCTTTGCTGGATCGCGCTCGTGAGAAGGTGATCCCTTGCCTGACAATTGACGGACCCACTGCAACATTGGATTCATGATTTTTCACTCTCTTTGCTGTTTCTCTTAATGATTTTTGTCGCTTCTCTCATCAAAGAAGATCCATCCTTTATCCATGATTTTAAAGCCTGATATTCTTTTTTTGACAAGGAATTCATAGGAATGAAATGAACACTTTCATAATTCTCTACATCTTGATTTACTTTTAACCTTAAATCTAGTGCTTCAGAAAAAGGTTTTTTAAAGGCTTTGATCGTCGTATAATTGTCAGGAAGATAATCAAATCTCTCTAATGTAGGTGCCTCTTGGATCTTTTCTAGGAACGTTAATAACCGAATCGCATTAATATATGGAAATAAAACTACTTCCTTTACATCTAGTTTTCCTTTATTTTCTCCTTTTGTTTCCGGTAAAAGTTGGCCGAATAAGCCAATGCCTTTTTTTATATATTGAACGTTGTCAGCTAGTCTACTTAATATATCCGGATTCTCTTTCATTTTTTCGAACCCTTTATTCTTGATCTCCGTTAAAAGAGACTTTTCTCCAACTAATGCTCTTGAATCATAAAAGATGGATGCATTTCGTAATGATTCCCAGCCTCTGTCTTCCAGCCAACCAAGTAGTTGGCTCTCCCAAATATTGTTAGACTTGCACCATCTTGGATTATTAGCCATCACTTTACCTTCACATAGCTCGTAACCGCAAATTTTCATACCTTTTACAATCTCTTCTCCTAATTTTAAAAAGTAGTCCGCATGCTCTTTATTACCGTCAAAGATAATCCCATGATCCTGGTCACTCCAAATTGCTTGTTCTTGTCTTCCACCACTTCCCATTAATATAAACGTAAAAGGAGCGGGAGGAATCCCCCACTCACTTTCTACGATATTTTGTGATAATGAAATAATTTCTTTCATAAGTTCATCATGAAATTGGTTCAAGTTTGCGTGATCAGACTTTTTTTCCTGGATCACTTCATTTCTCCAAGCTCTTAAATCCTCATAAGTAGCCGTTGGAAGATGATTTTTTTTTATCACAATTAAGCACCTGTCTTTTTATTATGAGTTGGAGTAATATTTTCCGGGTAACCGTAACTACCGTGTTCACTCATATCTAAACCAATAATTTCTTCTTCTTCAGTAACTCGAATTCCACCCGGAATAACTTTATCCATTACTTTCAAGATAACAAAAGCTACCACAAAAGCATAGAGCCCTGAAGATACGACACCAGTTAACTGAACACCTAACTGAGTAAGACCGCCACCGTAGAATAATCCAGGAAGTCCACCGTTCATCGCTGCGAGTCCTGGAGTTGCGAAGAACCCTGTGGACAGCGTTCCCCAAATACCAGCAATACCGTGAACAGATAATGCGAAGATTGGATCATCAATTTTTGCTCGGTCGAAAAATACCATACTAAAGTGAACGATCAATCCAGCAATAATACCAATTACAACCGCAGCCCAAGTAGCTACAAATGCTGTTGAAGCTGTAATTGCAACAAGTCCGGCTAAAGCACCGTTAAGCATAGTAGGTACATCCGCTTTTCCAGTCATCGCAGTCACAATAAACATTGCGGAAATAGCACCGGCAGCAGCGGCAAGTTGTGTAGTTAATGATACATAACCGAAGAATGCACCCTCAACACCGAATGTACTACCACCATTAAATCCAAACCAACCTACCCATAGAAGTAAAACACCTAATGCAGTATAAACTTGGTTATGTCCTGCTAAATTATTTGAAGTGCCGTCTTTGTTAAATTTACCGATACGAGGTCCGAGTACAATTGTGGCAGCAAGTGCAGCTGCAGCACCAGTTAAGTGAACTACCGTTGAACCGGCAAAATCTTGTTTTCCTAGCTCGGATAACCAACCGCCACCCCAAATCCAGTGTGCTACAATAGGATAGATAAATGCTGAAAACAGAATTGCGAAAATAATGTAAGCAGATAGTTTTGCTCTTTCAGCAAATCCACCGAATGCAACCGTTAATGCGATTGCTGCGAAAGCAAGTTGGAAAATGAAATCAACAGATCCTACAAGACCTTCACTTTCACTGTAATCTCCGAAAAAGAAGTTAGATAAGCCGATAAATGCATTTCCTTCTCCATATATGAATCCGTACCCAACAGCCCAAAAGACGATGGAAGCAATACCAACAGTGAATATTGTTTTCCCGGCAATATGACCTGCGTTTTTCATTCTCGTTGAACCTGCTTCAAGGAGAATGAAACCACCTTGCATTAATAAAACTAAAATAAAGCCAAGCATTACCCACACGTTATTCATTAAAGAAATCTCGTCCATCTTACGTCACTCTCCTCGAATAATTTTATCTCAGTTGAAAGTATGTGTTAGCAAATGTTCCAACTGGTGTTAATTATCAGTATATTCGTCAGAAAATTTACAAACAACAAAAATGTTAGATTATCTAACGCGATAATTACAGGAAGCGTTTTCATTGTTTTAGTGTGAGTAAAGAACTAAAAAAAACAAACTAAGCAAAGATTATGCTTAGTCATAATAGGTATTTTCAACCGGATTAGCTCGGGTTTTTTTTCTCTTTCTGTCAATCCAGATCTGTTCAATATAACCTGTGCCTAACAGAACTCCACAAACAATAAACAGGAATCCAATCAATTGAGATAAATAGATCGGTTCTCCTAACAGAAAAAATGAACCTATTAGTGCGAATAGAGGAATAAAATTGTTAAAGACAGCTGTTTGACCTGCCCCTATTTTTTGGATAGCGGCATTGTACATAATGTGACCAAGTCCCGTTGCAATAACTGCAGATGAGAAAAAAACAATCCAAACGGTTTGATTAGTACTAGACATCTTTCCAAGGCTTCCAGGTTCAAAAAAGAAACTAAGCAGAAATAACCCCGCTGACCCGATTAAAAGCATGATGCCAGTCAATTGCCGGGAGGATAGCATTTTAGTTGCCACTTTAATAATGATAAAAGATATTACTTGGGAAACCATGGCAATAAATACATACATGTCACCTTGAGAAATTCCAGCAACTCCTTCTGCCGGATTTAAGACGACGAAGGTTACTCCAGTAAAACCTGATAAGATACCGGTAAAACGTAATTTTGTAAGTCGATCGCCGAGAAAAATCATAGCAAAAATAGCTGTAGTTAAAGGGATCAGTCCTAAAATTAATGATGCATTTGAGGCAGTAGTTTCTACTAACCCGATGGCTGACATGGAATGATGGCCAATTTGACCAAAAAAAGCGGCTAAAGCCGTAAGTCCCCATTCTTTTTTTGTAAGCTTTCTTAAATCTTTTAAAAAATACAGGATACTGATTGCGCATAACCCGGCAATCCCTATACGAAGTGATTGCATCATCACAGGTGGAAAGTGTTCTACTAAGTATTTTACGGCGACGACATTTAGTCCCCAAATCATCATTACAAGTATTAAAAGTCCATATGTACCCGTTTGCTTCAATTTTTAACCCTCTCTCATTAGAATGATGAAAAAATCATAACATATATAATATAACGGGAATATGTTTCTCAGTAACTCTCGAATATATGAGACAATCATGGTAGAATCTAGCCTTGGTTTGAAAAGTTAACAAAAGGGAAAAAAGTAATGTTCGTAAATATGATATGACTGTATTGGTGGGGAATCAAATGAAAAGTCAAGGGATGATTAAGGAGATTTTCGTATTAAGAAGTATTGGTTGTTTAAGTATTGTGTTTCTTCATAGTGTACACGCTGCTTTAATGACTGTTCCGATAAGAGAAATGGGTGAACTTGAGGCGATCACTTTTGATTCCATTCAAATGCTTCTATATTATGGTACACCGATGTTTATATTCATTTCTGAATTTTTGATTTCCTACTCTTATCGAAATAGAGACGTTCCTCCAGGTTTTCTCAAAAAAAGATTGCGCTTTATTTTAATTCCATATTTTGTTATGGCTGTTTTTTACTCTCTGCCGTTTATTATGCAAGGTTGGGAGTCCTGGAGTTTAAAATTAGTAATGAACATTTTTATTGGAGATTACCACGGTTACTTTATTTTGATTATCTTTCAATTTTACTTATTCCACTTGTATTTTTACCGGTACTTAAAGGCGTGGTCTCCAAAAATAGTACTTCCAATTGCACTTATTATCAATGCAACTTATTTGATGATATTTAATTTCACTCTTCCCCCAGTGAGTCTTCCGTTTTCGACTTACATTTGGGAAAGATTTTATTGGATTCCTTTATTCGGCTGGATATTTTATTTTGCGTTAGGTTTTTATGCAGGACTTTATTATGAATTATTTATCAAAGCTCTAAAAAAGTGGCGCTATATTATCATCATTGGTCCCGTTCTTTCCAGTATTATGTTACTTTATTTTTATCACTCTGGATTTCTGTCCGTTCACAGCTCTAAAAGGACTGACATCCTAATTCATACCACGATGTTAAGTATGTTCTTATTTTATATTACAACTAGATTCAACAGACCATCTCCATTTCTGGTTTTTATAAGTCAATATTCTTTTGGAATATATTTATTGCATTATTTTTTTATATTTCTTGGAGACGCTATTTTCCGATTGTACCCTATTGATATAGGATTTAGTTATATACTCGTACTATTTGTATTCAGCATAGGGTGTTCGATCGCAAGTATATACTTCTTAAATAAATGGAAATACGGACATTTAGTGATTGGGAAAATTGGAGTTGGCTATGTGCCGCCAAAATAACTTTTTCCCTTGTTACTTAAATGATTGTTCAAAAAAGAAACACCAACCTTTCTAAAAGGTTGGTGTTTTAATAACTTTTTCAGTACTTTTTGATGCAATAAGCGAAACTTCCACAGTTTTTTGGCCTAACAGGAGAACTGTTTTCCTAATAGGCACGCTTTTATTCAGCTCTTTTTGCATCTAAAATCAGCTGCAGTAATTGAAGTCTCTGAAGATCATTCACACTGCTTCTGGTTAATTTAAATGAAACTCGGTTGGAATCAACTCGATTGACAAAAACAAGATCTAGCTCAGGGATTATATCAATAGATTGTCCATATCTACCGACAGCGGAATACATCTTTAAATCACTGAAAGGGGCTTCTGTTGCGACCCACCATAAATAACCGTAATCAAAAATTGTGTTTGATGGTACATCTGTCTGTGCGGAAGTGCTTTTCTTTATCCATTCTTTCGGAACAATTTGTTCTCCGTTCCATTCCCCTTCTTGTAAATATAGCTGACCAAACCGGGCCATATCACGAGCTGACATACGGAATAAATAGGATGGGTGTTGTGATCTTGTGTTCTCATATTTATAATTTGTATGACTTAATTCAAAATCTTCCATTTCTAGTGGTTTGGCTATTTTTTCAGCAAAATCTTCGAATAAATCTCTTCCCGTTTGGTCATTATATATGGTGCCTAGAGCATTGAAATCCCAGTTATTATAGTAATAGAAATCGCCGGGCAAATGACTTCCTCTGCTTGGTCTGGCGATTCGCATCCCCCAAGACTCTTCCCCTGCAGGTAAATAAATCCCGGAAGTAGATGTCAATAAGTGTGATAGCATTGCTTGTTTCTCCAAAAAACTCAATGGTGGTTTATCATCGATTTGATAATCCTCTAAAGTGTTATTTAAGATAAGAGTCCCTTTATTTTCTTCTATGCCAATTAAAGCACTAAGAAACCCTTTTCTAACAGAATGGGCATTAGTACTTTTAGCAACACCCCCCCACGAAAACAAAATTTTCCCTTTGTATATCACCATGGCAGCCGTTGAATTAATAGACTCATAGTACTTTCTTGCCTCATTAAGAGCATCTGGGTTAAATCCAGCTTCATCGACACTGTCGTGACTCTCCCAGGTAGTTTCCTGAGCCGATTCCATCGAATAATAGATATACATGAATAATCCCACCAGTATGATGATTATTATAATTAATATTGCAATGACTTTATTAAACACACAGATCATCCTTTAAACATCAATAGCATTAATATATCATTTTATACCCCTGTCTTCCATGTTGCTAACTTTGATGAAAATTAAGTAAGCCTTATCGATATCGTTGATCAGTTTTTCTAAAATGATAATATCACGTTATTCAAAAATATATAAGCAATGATGGTTATGGACAAAACAATTACTTGAGCCAATTCTGGAGAGTTCGTTTCACACGGTGACATAAAAAATGAAAGACTTGACTTCTTATATAGGTTATCAGATAATTATAAAAACTTTATTTTGTAATTAAAACTAGCAGAGATAGGAATTCTTTGGCTGAAAAATTCCTTTAGCAATTAACATCGAAGCTGCTCATATTCAGCGAACTACGTTTTACTCTCGTTAAGAGTAATCCAAGTGGACACATTAGTGTCAATAAAGGTGGTACCGCGGAATCAGAATGCTTTCGTCCTTGTTTAAGGACGAGGGTGTTTTTTTAGTGAGAATATTTCAATGTACACTATATTAAAGAGAAGGTGGATTATTTTCAATGGCAATAAAAAGGATCGTAATTAAAATTGGAAGTAGCTCCCTTACTGAAAAGGACGGGCAGTTAGCAAATGATAAAGTGTCCGACCATGCAGACGCTATCGCCAGTATTATGTTGGCAGGTTTTGAAGTAGTATTGATATCTTCCGGTGCAGTAGCAGCAGGCGTAAAACAATTAGGGCTTTCTACTCGCCCCGTCACTACGTCAGGTAAACAAGCCGCCGCCGCTGTTGGGCAGCATTTATTAATGCAAAAATACGGGGAGTCATTTAAAAAACACCAAATCAATACTGCTCAGCTTCTCCTGACTAGAAATGATTTTTACAAAGAGGAACAATATCAAAATGCTTATAACACGCTGGATGAACTATTGAAGCGAAGAGTTTTACCAATTATTAATGAAAATGATTCTACTGCGATCGAGGAATTGACATTTGGTGATAATGACATGCTGTCAGCTTTGGTAAGTGGTTTTCTACATGCTGATCAACTCATTATTCTTACTGATATAGACGGGATATACCAGGAAAATCCTTTGAAGAACCCTAGTGCAATGAAGTACAATCATTTAAATGGTGTGAGTGAAGAGCTTCTAGCTCAAGCGGAGGATACTTCTTCTAAAGTGGGAACTGGTGGAATGAAATCCAAACTTCAAGCGGCGCGTACAGCTCTATCAATGGGAGTAAATGTATTTATAGGGACAAGATCATCCACTGATTCGATCGAAGAAATTCTCGCGGGAAACGGAAATGGAACCTATCTCACCCCCACTGCAAAAAAAATAATGAAGACGAAAAAACAGTGGATTGCCTATCACTCTTCAACAAATGGGAAACTCATCATTGATGAAGGTGCAGCACAGGCTATTTTAAAAGAAGGTAAAAGTTTATTACCTGTTGGAATTACAAGTATTCAAGGAGAATTTAATATAGGTGATGTGGTCCAGGTTTGTGCGTCTTCAGGGGTATTGTTAGGTAAAGGGAAAGTGACTTACTCCTCCGATCAACTTCGGTCAATTATTTCAATAGGAAATAAGCAGTCTATAAATGGGAAAAAGGAAGCGATTCACCGCGATCAATGGATAATAGTATAAGTTGGTAAAAGGGTTAAGCCTAAGCTTGAATGAGGTAATTACAATGGATTAATTAAGTCCATTTAATCCCGGTTAAATTTTTTGATTGCTTTATTGCTAGTATTTTAGTTATAGATATCTCCTCTCCTTTACTCTTTTTGAATGGATGTTAATAATGGAAGCACCGGATTTTGGGAGCATCATTTTATCAAAAATACCCGTTAACGCGTTAGTATGAACTTTAAGCCAAGATTGACACGTTTTATGATAAAATAAGCGATCGAAGGAACCTTGCCAATAAGACTTATTCATTTCGGAAACGACATACTCACAGGCCCTGTTTAGAAGAGTCAGTGATACGGATTGTTCATTATTTCCATTTGATCGAACAATTCTCTGGTATGTTTTAAAAAAAAGATGTTTAAAATAATCATAACTAATTACTTGTTCCCAATTAGGATTATTGATTTGCTTTTGTCTAGGAGTATAACAGTCTAATTCAGTGTCTAGGTTAACACCCCAATGTTCCATATTCGTATTGGTCCTTAAAAAAACATTAATCTGGCTGATCAGATCTTTAATTTCTTTAGGTGTTTCCCGAAGTTGATCTTCATAGATAAAGTATGTTTGTTTCAAGTTCGTTAGCGTGATTATATCTTGTAGATTCAGGATGGTTCCTTTTATTAAAAGGGGTTGATAAAGGTTATCTTTAATATCATGTTCTGTTTTCATCCCAATTGACAAATCATGGACAGATATTAATGATTTATTCATTTTAAACTTCCCCCCTCTTTAGCATTATTATATTATTTAGAATACCCCTATATGATTAAGTGAAACTATAGATATGAGTTAATATGTAGTGGGCAATTTTGGATTTCAAAGAAAATAATGATTTATTGAAGTATTTGTGCTATGATTATATAGTTGAAGTACTTTTATTAAAAGACAGGAGCGTTTTAAGTTATGAAGAAACGATTAGACATAAGAAATATTGCAATTATCGCCCACGTTGACCACGGAAAGACAACGTTGGTAGATGAATTGTTGAAGCAGTCAGGTACATTTCGAGAAAATGAACAGGTAAATGAACGTGCGATGGACAATAATGACATTGAGAAAGAGCGTGGTATTACGATCCTCGCTAAGAACACAGCAGTAAATTATGAAGATAAAAGAATTAACATCATGGACACACCAGGTCATGCTGACTTCGGAGGCGAAGTAGAGCGTATCCTTAAAATGGTCGATGGTGTCCTACTTGTAGTAGATGCATATGAAGGTTGTATGCCTCAAACACGATTTGTATTAAAGAAGGCGTTAGAGCAAAAATTAACGCCGGTAGTTGTTGTAAATAAAATTGACCGCCCTGCAGCTCGTCCTGAAGAGGTAGTTGATGAGGTACTAGATCTATTTATTGAATTAGGTGCAGATGAACAGCAACTGGACTTCCCTGTTGTTTATGCATCAGCTATTAATGGTACTGCCAGTGAAACTCCAGATCAGACTGATGGTACTATGAAAGTAATTTTTGACACTATTATTGAGTCTGTTCCTGCTCCAATTGACAATTCTGAGGAGCCTTTCCAGTTTCAAGTAACCATGTTGGATTATAACGACTATTTAGGTCGTATTGGTATTGGACGTGTGTTTAGAGGAACGATCCGTAAAGGCGATCAGGCTGCAGTTATCCATAGAGATGGTTCTGTGAAAAAATTCCGTGTATCTAAACTATTTGGTTATTTAGGTCTTAAGCGCTTGGAGATTGAAGAAGCAAAAGCTGGGGATCTCATTGCCATTGCCGGGATTGAAGATATCAACGTTGGAGAAACAATCTGTCCGGTCGACAACATAGACCCGATGGAATTGGTTCGTATTGATGAACCTACACTACAAATGACTTTCCTAGTAAACAACAGTCCCTTTGCAGGTCGTGAAGGTCAATATGTTACAAGTCGTAAAATTGAAGCTCGCTTAATGACACAAGTCGAAAGTGATGTTAGTCTGCGAGTAGAAAATACTAGTTCACCTGATGTTTGGACAGTTTCCGGACGCGGTGAATTACATTTGTCTATTTTAATTGAAAACCTTCGTCGTGAAGGGTTTGAACTACAAGTATCCAAGCCGGAAGTAATTATCCGCGAAGTTGATGGTAAGGCGTGTGAACCTTATGAGGCGACACAAATCGACGTACCTGAAGAATATACTGGTGCTGTTATGGAATCATTAGGTGCTCGTAAAGGTGAAATGCTAAATATGGTAAACAAAGGTGAAGGCCAAGTACGACTCGATTTTCTCATCCCTTCCCGAGGACTAATTGGTTACACTACAGAATTCATGGCACAAACAAAAGGGTATGGTATCATCAATCATACATTTGACAGCTACCAACCTGTTGCGACAGGCTATGTTGGTGGACGTCGTCAAGGCGCGCTAGTCTCGATGGAAAACGGTAAAACAACTCCATACGGAATGATGGGTGTGGAAGATCGTGGGATGCTATTCTTAGAGCCTGGTGTAGAAATATATGAGGGTATGATTGTTGGAGAACACAATCGTGACAGCGATCTAACTGTTAATATTACAAAAATGAAGCAACAAACAAATGTTCGGTCTGCTAACAAAGACTTTACAGTTACAATGAAGAAGCCGAAAATACTATCACTAGAAGAAGCATTAGAGTTCTTAAATGACGATGAATATTGTGAAGTTACTCCTGAATCGATCCGATTACGTAAAAAAGTATTAGATAAAAGTAGTCGTGAGCGAGATGAAAAACGTAAGAAACTAACTGTTAAAACTAATTAATCGTCAAAAACACCGGTATAACAAGGATCTCAACTACTATAGTTGAGATCCTTTTCTTTTCCCCCACTATGCCAAGGTTTATGGAAGATTATTTTTCAAAACTGGTGCTATCGATACGATATGGAAGAAATAAATAAGAAGAACGGTCTAAGCGGCACTAAGGTATACAGGTCCATATATTTAAGGTCTCATGCTGTTTAAAGCTATTTGATTAATTGGAGAAAAGTTCCTAGTATTAGTAATGTTGATTGAATAAATTCGTGAGATTAATAAAAGGAACAAATGCTTTCTTTTATGAAAATACTTAACAAAGGTGGGATTCAGAAATGAGTAAAAATGCGACTGCAGTTCTAGAATCACTTACACTAGAAGAACCCACGAAAGATGTTGGTCAAGACATGTGGGCATTAGCAAAGAAAACTTCTCTTGATTTAAACTCAGCATATAAGTACATTATGTTTGCCGAGTATTTCTCAGAAACATGTGTTGTTGCTCGCGAAGAAGACAAAGTAGTTGGTTTTATCACAGGATTTGTTCAACCAAGCCATCCCGAAGTTGTATTTGTGTGGCAAGTTGGCGTGGATTCGTCCCAACGTGGTAAAGGGGTAGCTTCCAAGATGTTAAACGAACTCATTGCAAGAGATGCTTGTAAGGACGTTCGTTACGTGGAAGCAACAATTACGAATGACAATAAGGCTTCTCAGTCATTGTTTAAGAGAATGGCTAAGGAACATGATACGTCATTTGAAGTACGTGAATGTTTTCCTGAGGATGTCTTTCCAGAAGAAGGACAAAAAGCTGAGTATACGTATCGAATTGGACCTTTTTCCAAGTAAAACGATATTTATTTGAAAAAGATAATTAAAAATACGGAGGGGTTTTAAACCTATGACAGCTAACGATCTTAGTACTATTAATGAACTTGAATCTTGTGTAAGAAGTTATGTAAGAAGTTTTCCAGCAGTTTTCACAAAAGCAAGAGGATATAAAATGTGGGACGAAAATGGAAAAGAATATCTTGATTTCTTCGCTGGAGCGGGTTCACTGAATTATGGACACAACGAACCAAATATGAAGAAAAAGCTTGTAGAATATATTCTTGATGATGGGATCACCCACTCTCTTGATAAAGCTACAACAGCTAAAATAGATTTTCTAAATAAATTTAATAATGTTATCTTAAAGCCTCGTGATCTAGAGTATCGTATTATGTTCCCAGGACCAACAGGAACGAATACTGTAGAAAGTGCTTTAAAACTAGCTAGAAAAGTAACTGGAAGAACAGATATCATCAGCTTTACGAATGGATTCCATGGTATGACAATCGGAGCTTTATCCGTTACGGGTAATTCTATGAAGCGTAAAGGTGCTGGAATTCCTTTAAGCCATACTGTGACTATGCCTTATGACAATTTTGTTAGTGAGGATCTCGACACTCTGGAGTATCTCGAGAGATTTTTAGAAGATAATGGTAGTGGTGTTTCTATTCCGGCTGCAATTATTCTCGAGACAGTCCAAGGTGAAGGCGGTATTAATGCTGCTCGTTTCGAATGGATCAAAAAAGTTGATGAAATTTGCAAACGTTGGGGAATACTTCTTATTATAGACGATGTTCAAGCAGGAGTTGGGCGTACGGGTACATTCTTCTCGTTTGAACCTGCTGGAATTAAGCCGGACATCGTATGTTTATCAAAATCAATTGGAGGTTATGGTCTTCCACTAGCGTTGACTTTAATCCGTCCTGATTTAGACCAATGGAAGCCAGGTGAGCATAATGGAACGTTCCGTGGGAATAACCATGCATTCATTACTGCGACAGAGGCTCTTACCTATTGGGAAGATCCAGCATTTGAAAAAAGTGTGCAAGATAAATCAGCTATAATCACAAAATTCTTAGAAAATATGATTGAGAAGTATCCTGAAATGAAAGGTCATTTAAAAGGCCGTGGTTTCATGCAAGGTATTTCTTCTGATGTGGATGGTTTCAGTGATAAAGTTGCGAAAAATGCTTTCAAACGCGCACTTATTATGGAAACTGCTGGCGGACATGATGAAGTATTTAAGCTGTTCCCCCCTATTAACATAGATGAGCAAGGATTGGAACAAGGATTTAAGGTAATTGAAGATAGTATTAAAGCAACTGTGCAAGAAATGTTTCCTACTAAAGAAACAGTATCAAACTAAACAATCAAACTTTATTCATTACAACTGAGGAGGCTGTCATTCATGAAAGTAGTAAAATTAGAAGATATCATCGGAACTGATCAAGAGGTAAAAGGTGAAAACTGGACGAGTCGAAGACTACTTCTTAAAAAAGATAACATGGGGTATTCTGTGCACGATACACTAATTAAAGCAGGTACAGAAACTCACATTTGGTATCAAAACCACCTGGAAGCAGTTTATTGTATCGAAGGCGACGGAGAAGTTGAAACATTGTCGGATAACAAAATTCACCCTATTACTACAAATAGTATTTACGCTCTCGACAAAAATGATGAGCATATGCTTCGTGCGAACACTGATATGAGAATGGTTTGTGTATTCAATCCACCTATTACAGGGAAAGAAACTCATAATGAAGAAGGCGCGTACGAAATCGTCGAAGATTAATCGAAAAGTATTGCTAAACAGTATGAAAGAGAGGATGACTTAATTGTCATCCTCTTTTTCTTTTTAAGAGCTTAGTCGACAGCTCTCTATACATCCCGCGCATCAAGGGAAGTCCACCCTTTATTTATGATAAGTGATGGTAGCGGAAGTTAACGAAGTAATTAACAAAAGACGCTACTTGGTTTTCTTCCACCTCCTCCCCACTCTTAGAACTTTTAAAAATATAATATCTAAAAATGTTATAATGTACATAAGGATTATATTGGAGTTGGAACACATGGAAAAAGATTTAAAATCATTTTTAGAAACACTTTTAGTAGGTTGTATCGGCGGGTTAATCTTTTTTTTATTAAGCCTACCTCTTCCTTGGATGTTAGGCCCTTTAACAGCTGTTATGGTTTGGCAAAGCACTACAAGTCGAAAAATGATCTGGCCGGCGCACTATAAAAACATAGGATTAATTACATTAGGAATTACTTTCGGTCTTTATTTTTCGATTGAATCCATGTTGCTTATAGGTCCATATTTTCTGCCGTATGTATTATTAACTAGCCTAATGATATTGATTAGTATCATTAATAGTTCTTTTATCTCAAAGTTTATCAATGTGGATCAAGTAACGAGTGTCTTCGGATCAATACCAGGTGGGTTAACGGAGATGGTTATTGCAAGTGAATCCCTTCATGCAAGGACTTCATTTGTGATGATATTTCAAACCGTACGGTTGTTAGTGGTACTCTTTACGGTTCCTTTTATAATTATTTATGCTTTTTCAGGTGAACCTAATACCTCAGTAGTAATATCTGAGCAAGCCAGTACACCCTTTCTTTCCTGGACTGCGTTGCTATTGTTATTACCGGTACTCCTGGGTTTTCGATTTAAGGAATTTATTCCTGCTGGCGTCATGATCGTTCCCCTTGTAACTACAGGTTTATTGAATATAAGTCCACTTGAAATCCCGCAAGTGCCTGCCTGGCTCTTTCTCGCAGCGCAGCTCAGTGTAGGAATTGGACTAGGTAAGAATATTTCATTAAACGACTTGAGAGCTGCTGGAAAATACGGGTTTGTATTTGCTGGATTAGCAGTTTGGTTAATTTTAATTGGCCTTGGTCTAGGCTTTGTACTAGCTTTTATTACTTCAATGGATTTACCAACTGCAATGCTGAGTATGGCACCAGGCGGTCTAGTTGAGATGGTTTTAACCGCATCTATGGTTGGTGGAGATCCGGCAATCGTTACTTCCCTTCAGCTTACGAGGATTCTACTTATTGTAGTATGTGTCCCAATTGGATTAAAATGGTATTTCAAGAGAAAAATGAAGAAAACGGTGGCTTAGGTATTATTTAAGGGGGCTTCAGAAAGTGAATCATGTCATTTTATTTGATGGTGTTTGTAATGTATGCAGCTCAAGTGTCCAATTTATTATGAAACGTGACCCTAAAGGCACATTTAAATTTGCTTCGCTGCAAAGTAAAATTGGACAAGAATTAGTAGAATCAAATAATATCAGCAAAGACTTAGATAGTTTGATACTCATTGAGAATAATGGTTTGATCTACGATAAAAGTACAGCCGCTCTTCGAGTAGGAATGAGACTCAAAGGCGGCTGGAGGTTATTACGTATTTTATTAGTGATTCCCTCAATTCTGAGAGATTTTTTTTATAATCGTTTTGCTGCTAATCGATATAAATGG
The DNA here is from genome assembly GCF_051262595.1 of Salipaludibacillus sp. CF4.18. Classification (NCBI taxonomy): domain Bacteria; kingdom Bacillati; phylum Bacillota; class Bacilli; order Caryophanales; family Bacillaceae; genus Salipaludibacillus; species Salipaludibacillus sp. CF4.18. The sequence goes on along the minus strand of NZ_JBIMEV010000013.1, from coordinate 41,366 downwards.
TTTGGCAAGAAAAACGAATGTATGATTCCTACGTTAGAACAAAGGGAACGATTTTTAGACAAATAAAGCTATATGCTCTCCTCTGCCTCTTCTAATGAATCTATCATAGGATCAAATCCATCTGGATAAGCAGGGTAAATCTGAGGATGCAGGATCGCTGCTATTTTCATTAGACCAATCAAGAGTCTCGGGGAAGGTCTGCAAAAATAAGGTTCCTCCAAAATGTGCATTTGGTTGTTTTTAATAGCACTTAGTTCCATCCAGTTAGGTCTTTTTTTAATCACATGTGGTTTTACTAAGTGTTGTTGGACTCCTACCCATACAATTGCCATCACATCGGGATCCCGTTGAAAGACATCCTCCCAATCCGTTTTAACACTTGACTTATCGATATCGGCAAACACATTCTCACCGCCTGCAAGTGTTGAAACCTCCGTTAACCAATTTGTCTTACCAGGAGTAAATATGGGTTTCGCCCACCATTCCCAATATACAGATTTTGGTTTAACCACTGTTGTGCTCAAATCTTTATATTTATCTACCCATTGATAAAATCTATCATGAGCCTTCAGACCTTGTTCTTGCTTCCCGGTTTTTTCACCAAGCCATAATAGAAGTTTGCCTATATCCGACAGTGTTTTAGGATTCTCCATGATCACATATGGTAGATTGCGTTTCTCTAGCTCTTCAATATTTTTCTCCATCCCAGGTACTGATAAAGAAGCCAAGATTAGATCTGGTTCCAACGCTTCTACCTTGTCCATATCTATTGATAAATCAGAACCTAAACGTGGTAAATGTTGAATAGACGCAGGCCAGTCGGAATATTTGTCAAGTCCAACAAGTGATTCTTCCAGTCCGACATAGGCTGCTATTTCTGTATTACTTGGGCACAGTGAGATAAGTCGCATCGTGTTCCTCCTCTTTTAAATTGACTATCTATAGTCTATGCGTTTCCAAACAGTTGAAACTAAGTTTAACTTTCCTAGTTTTTCTTACGTAATGCTTTACGCTCTGCCTGTGGAACACATTGATAACAAACGTTGATTTCCCGATCGTTCACATCTATATATTTTGAAGGTTTTTTTAATTTTCTTTTACAAAAATCACATTTTCTATTAAACCAAGTAAACATTCCTGTCACCCCTTCTATTTCGGATGAAAAAATAAAATACTATTTAAGTTTAACACGGATTCCTTGTGTGCCCATTTCTTCCAAAATGAGTTCGTCGTCCCACTGTGGAATTAAGTTATCAAAATTAATATCTATGACACTGTCGATATCAGTGACAATCTCGGATAACTCACGACTAATCCAAGTAGTTTCTTCTCCTGCAACCAGTTTTTTCTTATAGCGATTGTAAGAGGCATCTAATACATCTATATTTTTAAACAACTGTTTAAGATCACCATATTGCCTAATCAACGGCAATGCTGATTTTTCTCCTACACCTGCACAACCAGGGATATTATCACTAGGATCACCTAATAATGCTTTAACATCCACCCACTGTGTTGGAGAAATATTATATTCTTCTTGAAAGCTATCGAGTGAATAAACAATTTCTTGCTTTTTCTTTGACAGAATTTGAGACGTACTTGCATTTAGTAACTGAAACAAGTCATGATCATTACTATAGATAAATGCTTTACCAATGTTTTGCGTACACCAATTCGTTGAAAATGTTCCGATGATGTCATCAGCCTCAAAACCGGGGACAGCTAGTTGATGCACACCCAGACGAGCTAAGATTTTTTCGATTAGACGATATTGGTCAATGAGAGGTTCTGGAAGTCCTGTTCGTTGCGCTTTATAAAAAGAGTATTTTTGATTTCTTGCTGTATCTTCTCTTTTCCCATCCCAGGCCACGGAAATATGAGTGATATTATAGTTTCTCTTTAATTGAAACAGTTTTTGGAAGAATACTCTGACAGCATTTATATATTCTCCTTGATCATTTTTCGCCAGCTGTTCGTCGCTCTTTCCATAGGACGTTGCGAAATATCCTCTGCTCAGTAAATTAAATCCGTCAATTAATAATAAATTTTGCTCACTCATTGTAAATTCCTCCGTTAGTATCTAAATAGTTCAAGATTTTTTCCCATTCCACTACTTTTTCTTTAAAGTTTTTCACATTCCGTCCCGGAACTGGACTTGATGAAGGCAATTTCTCATATAAAATACTGAAATGATGTTGTTTTAAGTATTTTCTAAATGATTGATAAGCTTTTGTCCCGTTAAGTCCTATCCACTGTAGCGAAGGGTATTTAACAACTAATGACGCTAAGTCATTCATTTTTTCATTTTTAATAGCTGAGTCTAAGCTACCCATTCGTTCACAAGAAGCTATAACATCCCAAACACCAATCTTATGCTTATGAAGAAAGGTAATCTTTTCGGTATAGTTTAACTGGTGTAGTTCTTGATTAAATAGTTCTCCAAGTATTAACCAAAAATGATTTCTGGGATTTCCGTAATACTGCTGTCTCTTTAGCGACTCTACACCAGGCATAGATCCTAAAATAAGGACCCTTACATCTTTTCTAATGACGGGTTTCATGGAAGTAATCTCAATCATGCTTGGATCACCTTATGAATCGGTGTGTCAGACTCAATCGCTTGCTTAAGTCTGCGTTGCATGTAACCAATACCTTTACAGTCAAGGAGTGGAAAATCTAATTGAGCAGAACTGGGAATAATTTCCCCTAAAATCGGCACATACTTCTTCCCTGTTAAAACGACGTAATTATCGTACATGGATAAACTCTTTTGTTTCATCTGGAGCTGTAACTCTTCTACTGTAATAACTTCAGGAATTTTCATAGAAAAACTAACATCATACATCCCATCTACCTCATCTTCCGGTCTTAATAAGCCATGTTTCGCGGAAAGAATAAGATGTGTGTTAAAGAATTTTTCGGCATATGCCTTACATAGATTGTGAAATGTTCCAATATAAGCTTCTGCGGCAGGAACTGCCTGCCTTTCGGGGTATTTACTCCATATTTTCTTATTTCCACATGGAATGATACATATTTCTTTCATCAACTGATTCTCCTTAAGATTAACGCTAGTAATTATTTTATCATAAAAAATAGCAACAATAGTCAGGGAAAACTTAGTTATTGAATGATTCTCGAGGAATAGTGGGTATCTATGAAGGCTTTGACAAGTGTTTTTTATAACTTGGATAGAAGATGTAGAGATATTTATCAACGTTTTTCTTAGGAATTAGTACGGAATTACCGTATGATAGAAGATGAATTTCCAAACCGGAGGAGATAGTATTTATGTATGTTTCCAAAGACGCTGCTGTATTCATTGAATCCTTGATGTTAAAACAAAATAAATTTCTCGCTATTATTGGTTATAAGAAAAATAAACGTTGTGGCGCTTCAGACTTTCGAATAACTCTTCAGGAGTTAAAGTTAAATAAAAAGTATGACTATCATTATGACGTTGCTTTTAAATTCGATGAAAATGCCGTTTCACATGGTGAGCATCTAATAATATGTATGGATAAAAATCGTTTAATATTGAAAGATGTGCGTAAATAGTTTTGTGGAAATATCTAAGGAAGGAGAAAGCTGCTCAAATCTGAAAAACGATCCTCCTTTTCAAAGGAGGATCGTTAGTAACAAAATTAAATCTCTGATGTTTTTACGGAATCGAATTCATCTAAAATTTCTCGTGAAGGACCTTTGCCGAGGAAACTAAAAACGACAATGGCAATTAAACTAAATACAAATCCTGGTACTATTTCATAGAGACTCCAAATACCGCCTTCTAGACCGAACCACTCACCAAGGTTGGACCAGATAATGACAGTTATTCCACCTACAATTATTCCGGCAAGTGCCCCATTTCTAGTCGCACGCCTCCAAAATAAAGACATGATGATAAGAGGACCAAATGCAGCACCAAAACCAGCCCAAGCATAACTGACAAGCTCCAGCACCGAACTTTCTGGATTATAAGCAAGTGCGATTGCAATCCCTGCGATAAGCAGAACACCAACTCTTCCGACCCAGACTAGTTCGGATTGAGAAGCAGTTTTGCGAAGAATAGATTTGTAAAAATCTTCAGTGAGTGCACTGGTGGAAACAAGCAACTGCGAATCAATCGTGCTCATAATGGCCGATAAAATGGCTGCAAGTAAGAAACCAGATACCCACGGATTAAACAGAACTTGAGTAAACAGTATGAAAACAGTTTCCTCATCAGCCAGTGGGGATGCCGTAAAGTTTTCAAAATATGCAATTCCTACTAAACCGACGAACATCGCACCTAATAAACACAGTACTAACCAAACCATACCAATTAAACGAGCCTTTGGTATTTCTTTTGAAGACTTTACAGACATAAATCGAGTAATAATATGGGGCTGTCCAAAGTACCCTAATCCCCATGCAAGTAAAGAAATAATACCAATCGTTGACATATCTGCAAAAGCGTTTAAATGGGTAGGATCAATCTCTCCGACCAGCGTAATCGTCTCTGACCAACCACCCATGTTTTGAATAGCAACGATCGGAACAATGATGATCGCTAAAAACATGAGGATACCTTGGAAGAAATCAGTCCAACTTACAGCTAGGAATCCACCAAGGAAAGTATAAGAGATAATAACAATCGCACCTATCCATAAAGCTTGTATATACGGTAATCCAAACGAAGCTTCAAATAATAATGCCCCACCAACTAAACCAGAGGATGTATAGAAGGCAAAAAATAAGAGAATAAATAAAGCGGAAACAACACGTAAAATTTTGGATTCATCTCGAAAACGGTTCTCAAAAAAGTCTGGTAATGTAATAGAGTCGCCAGCAATCTCTGTGTATTGCCGTAATCTTTTGGCAATGAACTGCCAGTTCAAATAAGCACCTACTGCTAGACCAACACCTATCCACATTTCAGACATTCCGCCGACATAAAGCGCACCAGGCAGGCCTAAAAGCAACCAGCCGCTTAGATCAGAAGCGCCTGCACTTAAAGCAGCGACTCCCCCACCTAGCCTTCTTCCACCCAAGACATAGTCAGACAAATTACTAGTCATTCGATACGCAATAATTCCTATAATTAATAACCCTATTAAATAGACTATAAACGTAATTAAGGTAGCTGTATTCAACGTATTATTCTCTCCTTTCCGTAAAGAATGTAATGATGGATAAAAGAACAAGCGTTACCATTGGAATAAAAAGCCAAAATGTCGTAGCTCCTGTTAATCCAAAGTCTTCCACAATTCCACCTCCTATGGAAATAATTCACTACTTTTTTACCATACCCTTTTATCTATTTTAAAAACATTTTTCTCTCAATTTTAAAAGTAACCACATGTTATAATAGAAATATAAGTAAATTGCATAGCTTCTTTTGTTAACTGCAGCGATAACTTTCGTCATCCTGATTAGCAATGATGAATGGAGTATTGGTTCTACTCGAAAGGAAGGGTGGGCTACCCTCTAAGCATGTTGCGTATGAGAGGTGTTTTTTAACTTTCATACCAAAAAGGAAATCTTTTGTCTTTTAAAAAATAGGAGGAGTGATCTACATGGAAATTTTTGATGCGCATTTTCATATCATTGATCCACAATTTCCGTTAGTTGAAAATCAGGGATTTTTACCAGATACGTTCACAAGCTATGACTACTTAGAAAAGGCGAAGGATTTAAATATCATCGGGGGTGCATTAGTCTCTGGTTCTTTTCAAGAATATGACCAAACATATTTATTACATGCTTTGAAAATATTAGGTCCATCTTTTACTGGAGTTACACAACTACCTTATGATACATCGGATGAAAAAATTATTAATCTCGATAAAAAAGGAGTCAAGGCTGTTCGGTTTAATGTGAAGCGGGGTGGCTCAGAAATGTTGGCACGACTTGACTCCTTTTCACGGCGTGTTCATGACCTTGCGGGCTGGCATACTGAGTTGTACATCGACTCACGATCTCTTATTGAAATTGCCAGTACATTAACTGAACTTCCTGCTGTTTCTATTGATCACCTAGGCTTGTCCAGAGACGGATTCTCCACACTGCTGGATTTGGTTGACCATGGTGTAAAAGTGAAAGCTACTGGATTTGGCAGATTGGATTTTAATCCGGAAGATGCTATTCGTGAAATTTATCACATAAACCCTGAAGCGTTAATGTTCGGCACAGATCTCCCCTCCACCAGAGCGAAGAGGCCTTTTCACCATTCAGATATAAATCTTATTTATAACGTACTAGATGAATATGGAGCAAAGAAAGTGTTATTAAAGAATGCACAAAGATGGTATAAGAAATAACTGAATTATAAAGGTTTTTAATTCTGAAAAATAAATTCTCATAGAAATAGCACCTAGAAATTAATCCTAGGTGCTACCTTCATGTATATTTAAGATTCCGTTTATCCTGTTTGTTTCTTTTTCCAGCATATCGCTCTTTCATTTTTCAGTCAGTCTAGCCTTTACTTACTTAACTTTTACTGTCCATTCAAAAGGATCCGGGATTTTCCCTGTTTGTATCCCTGTAAGTGTCGTGTAAAGAGATTTCGTTAGCTCACCGGTTTGGCGACCGTTAATAATCATAGATTCATCTTTCCAGATTAATTCTCCTATCGGAGAAACAACAGCTGCTGTTCCTGCACCAAACGCTTCCTCTAATGTCCCAGCCTCGTATGCTTGGTATACTTCTTTCATTGAAATTTTTCTTTCAATGACTTGGATATCCCAATCCGCTAAAAGTTGTATAATTGATTTTCTTGTTACCCCTTGAAGGATGCTGTCATTTAACTCTGGCGTAATGACTTGACCGTCAATTTTAAAGAAAACATTCATGCTACCGACTTCTTCAATATATTTTTTCTCTACTCCGTCTAGCCACATAACTTGTGCATGCCCCTGATTAGCAGCATATTCTTGCGCATTGTAACCTGCTGAATAATTTCCACCTGTTTTTGCTGTGCCCATTCCCCCGCGTACTGCTCGAGTGAAGTGCTCTTCCACCATAATGCTAACCGGATGAATGCCTTCTGGGTAATAAGAGCCAACCGGAGATAAAATAATAAAAAAAGTATAATTATTAGAAGGTGCTACTGATAAGCTGGGCTCCGTTGCAATAATAAACGGCCGAATATACAAGGAAGTCCCTTCTGCCTGGGGAATCCAATCTTTTTCCAAACTAATTAACTGTTTTAAGTAATCCATGACCAATTCTTCATTAATCGGAGGAATACTTAGTCGACCATTAGAACGATTTAATCTTTTTAAGTTCTCATCCGGGCGAAAAAGTAATACATCATTATTTTCGTCACGGTAAGCTTTTAAGCCTTCAAATACTGATTGCCCGTAATGAAAGATCATCGATGCTGGCTCTAAAGAAACCGGTGCATACGGGACAATTTGTGGTTGAAACCAGCCTTTTTCTCTTGAATATTCCATTGTAAACATATGATCTGTAAACAATTTTCCGAATTTCAAGTTGTCAGGATCCGGTTTTGTTTTTTTGTTAGGATTCTCATTAATAACTAGCTTTGCCTCTGTCATATTTCCACTCCTTATTTTCTAGACAAAAACGCTTGGATCAAAATAAATCCCAGCGTTTCGTTTACAGTTAATTAATAAAAAAGATTTATTTCATTTTAATATTGTATCATGATTCAATCTATTTAAATTAGAAATTTTAAAATGGATATCAGCTAAAACTACCTGTAATACTTGCCACTAACTCACACCTGAATTACAGATCGGGGTTAGGGGATCGAAATAAAACTTTTCTTACATGAGTCCCTTAGCTAACTTCAATTGCTCTTTCACCTGTGATTGTGATGTGCCCCCATAGCTGCGACGATTTGCAACTACTTCTTCAGGAGCTAGGACACGATAAATATCGTCTTCAAACAGTTCACTGAAGCTCTTGTATTCCTCCATCGTTAAATCAAGTAGGTATTTGTTATTATCGATGCCATAAAGAACGATTTTTCCAATCACTTCGTGCGATTGACGGAATGGCATACCTTTTGTTACTAAGTAATCAGCAATGTCTGTTGCATTGGAATAATCCTCGGAGACAGCTTGCTTCATATTGTCTACTTTCACCATCATCGTATCAATCATCGGTGCAAGCATCATTAAGGACCCTTCTAATGTCTCTACAGTATCAAACATGCCTTCCTTATCTTCCTGCATGTCTTTGTTATAGGCAAGAGGCAACCCTTTAAGTACAGTTAGTAACCCCATCAAGTTTCCGTAAACTCTCCCCGTTTTGGCTCGCAGCAATTCAGGAACATCAGGATTTTTTTTCTGTGGCATGATACTCGAACCGGTACAAAAGGAATCATCTAATTCAATAAACTGAAATTCCTGACTGCTCCAAATGACCATTTCTTCGGCTAAACGAGAAATATGCATCATCATTATAGATGCGGCAGACATGAATTCAAGAATAAAATCACGATCACTTACTGCATCGATACTGTTTGGATATACATAGTCGAAGCCTAATTCATCAGCTACTTGTTTTCTGTCTAAAGGGAATGTAGTCCCAGCTAAAGCACCCGCGCCAAGAGGAGATCCACTCACTCTTTTCAGGCTATCCTGAAGCCTCTCTTTGTCTCGTTGGAGCATCCAGAAATAGGTTAATATATGGTGCGAAAATGAAATAGGCTGTGCTCTTTGCAGGTGTGTATAACCTGGTAAAATGGTGTCGATGTGCTCTGATGCCTGATTTAGAATCGCTTTTTGAGTGCCTTTTACTAGCTCAATAATGTCTTCTGTATGATTTTTTAAGTACAGGTGCATATCTGTAGCTACTTGGTCATTTCTACTACGACCTGTATGTAGTTTTCCGCCAACGGGTCCAATCTCATCAATCAAGAATTTTTCAATATTCATATGGATGTCTTCATGTTCGACAGAGAAAGTTAATTCTCCATTTGCTAATTTGTTTTGAACAGCTTTTAATCCCTTCGTAATTGTCGCACCTTCGTCCTCAGTAATAATACCTGTGGTTGCAAGCATATTAACATGTGCGATACTTCCTTGAATGTCTTCATTCGCTAATTTTTGATCGAATGAAATGGAAGCCGTTTGCTCTTCTACTAATTTATTCGTTTCTTTTGTAAATCTGCCGCCCCAAAGCTTAGACATGGATTGGTCCTCCCTTTATTATATTTCATACTAATCCCTGAAAATAAAATATACCAGAGACTTTTCCATAAAGAAAGCCTGCCCCTCTTAAGAGAAGAGGCAAGCTTATAAAGTTTATATCTGCTTACTTATCTGTGTTCACTAAGTCCGGCTTTTTGTTGTGGACTTGAGAGTGAATTTGTGTAGATAATCCCCAAAGTTTGATAAAACCTACGGCCGCGTGATGATCGAACATATCTCCTTTAGAGTACGTTGCTAATGCTTCATTGTAAAGGCTGTTATCAGACTTTCTTGCTACAACCATCTGAGTGCCTTTCCATAGCTTAACTCGGACCTTACCGTTAACACTTGTTTGTGTATCATCAACAAATGCTTCGAGTGCATTTCTAAGTGGAGAATACCATAACCCATCATAGACAAGCTGAGTCATTTTTTGGTCAATTAGTGTTTTATATTGTGTTACTTCTTTCGTTAATGTTAAGAATTCCATTTCTTTGTGAGCATTAATTAAAATTAATGCACCAGGGTTTTCATAAACTTCTCTTGCTTTGATGCCAACCAGTCGATTCTCAATATGGTCAATTCTTCCGATACCATGTTTACCGCCAATTTTGTTTAACTGTTGAATGATATCAACTAATGGTAATGATTCACCGTTTAAACTAACAGGTTCACCATTTTTAAATTCGATCTCAACATATTCAGGCTCATCGGGTGCATCTCCGATAGATGCAGTCCAATCGAATGCTTCTTCCGGTGCTTCTGCCCAAGTATCTTCTAATACTCCTGCTTCGCAAGCTCTTCCCCAAATATTTGCATCAATAGAGTAAGGCTTTTCTAAATTAACCGGGATTGGAATGTTTTTTTCCTTTGCGTAAGCAATTTCTTCTTCTCGGTTCATTCCCCATTCTCTAACTGGAGCAATGACTTCAATATCAGGATTTAATGCTTTAATAGAAACTTCAAAACGAACCTGATCATTCCCTTTTCCTGTACAGCCATGAGCAACAGCAATTGCCCCCTCTTGCTCTGCTACTTCAACAAGTAGTTTCGCAATCAAAGGACGTGATAATGCAGAGGATAAAGGATACTTTCCTTCATAGAGAAGGTTAGCTTTTAACGCAGGTAATAAATATTCTTTTGCTAATAATTCTTTTGCATCAATAATTACTGCTTTGTTTGCGCCAACCTCTAATGCTTTTGCCTTAATAGATTCAAGGTCTTTTCCTTCACCGATCTCTAAGCCTAATGCAATAACTTCATAATCATATTGTTCCTGTAACCATTTAATAGAAACGGAGGTATCTAATCCCCCAGAGTATGCTAAAACAACTTTTCCTTTACTCATTAGTAATCTCTCCTCGAAAGTAGTATTTTTATATATAATAACGTATTTTTATGCAGAAATCTACACAAAATATTAATTTTTTAGTAATTTCTTTAATAAAGCTTTCTGAGCATGCAATCTGTTCTCTGCTTCATCAAACACTCTAGAGTGCTTTCCATCAATGATTTCGGCTGTTACTTCTTCTCCTCTATGGGCAGGTAAACAGTGTAAAAATAAATAATCATTTTTTGCATATTCCGTTATTTTTTGATTAATTTGAAACGGTTTAAAGAATTGTTTCCGAGTTTCGAGCTCATCCTCTTCTCCCATGCTAGCCCAAACATCTGTGACAATGACGTCTGCTTGATGAACAGCATCTTCTGGTTTTTTATGAAAAGTGATGTTAGCTCCTGTTTCTAAACCAATAGCCTTTGCGGCTTGGAAAATGGCTTTGTCAGGTTCAAATCCTTTAGGACTAGAGACAGCCATATCCATTCCGACAAGTGCTGCACCCTCTAATAAGGAATGAGTCATATTGTTATTTCCATCTCCAATATAACTCATTTTCAAACCAGCTAGCTTTCCTTTAGTCTCATAAATGGTCATAAGATCCGCTAATACCTGGGTTGGATGATGTGGGTCCGTTAACCCGTTGATAACTGGAACAGAGGAAGAAGCAGCGAATTCCTCCACTGTTGCATGAGCAAACGTTCGAATCATTAAACCATCTACATATCTAGAAAGTACCTGTGACGTGTCAGAGACTGTTTCTCCTCTTCCTAGTTGTATATCCTGTGAACTAAGAAACAAAGCGTGACCGCCGAGCTGCAGCATTCCTACTTCAAACGAAACTCGAGTACGAGTTGACGACTTTTCAAATATCATTCCTAATGTTTTTCCTTGTAAATGAGGATGAGGTACCCCATCTTTAACTTGTTGTTTCATTAAAATGGCATCATCAATTAACTCGTGGATGTCGTCCCCGGTTAAATCGGTCATCGTTAAAAAATGTTTTAGGTTCTTTGTTTTTTCTAATTGCTCTATGCCTTCCATACTGTCGCCCCCTCTTTTTTTTGCGCTAATGTTTTTTCATAATATTGTAAAGAGTTCGGTGAATCCTCGACTTGTTCACCTGTAATCCAATTCGTCATCGCTACGACAGTTTCTAAACTTGTAAAGTAAGGAACTTGATACCGCACAGAAAGTTCTCGAATATAGAAACCAACTTTTTCTTTTTCACGACCTTGATTAGGTATATTCACTACCATATGTGGTGGTGAATCTTTCCAATGCTGCAAAAGTTCTTCTTTTGTGTTTAATACAGCAACCGTGGAAATACCATGCTTCGCAAGAAATTCTGAAGTACCTCGAGTTGCTGTGATTACAGCACCAAGCTTTGCGAAGGAAGCAATAACAGGAAGACTCTCTTCTTTCATTCGATTTGAGATGGACGCAAATAATTGAATAGGTTCGTCTTGGATGTGTTGTACTTTACCAAGGAAAGAAGATACCTTCTTAAGTGCTTCATCTCTTGTCCAGCCAAGCCCAATGATTTCGCCGGTAGATTTCATTTCAGGTCCGAGCACATGATCGACACCTTTTAATTTACTAGCTGAAAAGATAGGTGCTTTCACTGTGTAATAATCCGGTGCAGTTAATAAATTGAGTTCATCAGACAATGTATCTAACGGTATATCAAGTTGCGACATCACAGCCCATTCTATCATCGGAATTCCGGTTACTTTACTCATAATCGGCACCGTTCTTGAAGATCTAGGGTTCACCTCTAACACGTAGATAATACCTTTGTGAATAACAAATTGAATATTCATCATTCCAATAATCGGGACCGTTTTACAGATTTGACTTGCAATTTCGATAATCGTCTTCTTTTCTTCTTCTGATAGCGAAACAGGTGGGAAAACAGTCATACTGTCTCCAGAATGGACACCAGCTTTTTCTAAATGTTCAAAAATACCAGGTATAACAATGTCTTTACCATCACTGATAACATCGACTTCACATTCTAAACCAGGAACATACTGATCAATGAGCAAAGGCCAGCACTGATCATTTGTATCCTTCTGTATACGGGATACATATTGTTTAAGTTCTTTATAGCTATAGCAGATAAACATAGATTGCCCGCCAATAACATAAGATGGGCGGATCAAGACTGGAAATCCTAATTCAGATGCTGATGAGGATAACTCCTCTATTTCATGAACAATGTGTCCTGCTATATGAGGAATATCTAATCTATTTAATACCTCATAAAATTGTTCTCTGTCTTCCATTTGATCAATGTGAAACGGAGAAGTACCTAGGATATTGACACCTTCTTCTTCCAGGCTGTTAGCTAAGTTAATCGCTGTTTGGCCACCAAATTGAATAAGAACCCCATCCACTTTTTCTTTATCTATCACAGAAAGAACGTCTTCTAATGCTAATGGTTCAAAATACAGTCTATCAGCAATAGAGTAATCCGTGCTGACGGTTTCCGGATTATTATTAATAACGACAGCCTCATATCCCATCTTCTTCACTGCTAAAGCTGCATGAACAGAGCAGTAATCAAATTCAACCCCCTGGCCAATTCGAATAGGTCCTGATCCTAAAACTAAAATCTTTTTACGATCATGGTTTGTCGTTACTTCATCATGGCCGTGCCATGTTGAGTAATAATATGGTGTAATAGCATCAAATTCACCGGCGCAAGTATCCACTAATTTATAAACTGGCTGAATACCATGTTGTTTAAGCGTTTTTCTGACTGATTTTGATGAGGTACCCAGTAATTCCGCGATCCGTTCGTCACTGACGTTAAACCGTTTTGCTTCTCGGAGTATGTTTTCCGGAATTTCAGGCCAATCATATGTTGCCAATTTTTCTTCGCATTGAACCATACGCTCGACTTTCTTCAAAAACCAATAATCTATTTCAGTAAGTAGTTGTAATTCTGCGACTGTTTTGCCTCTTGAAAAAGCTTCCGCGATCGCAAAAATCCTTAAATCATTAGGTATCGTTAATAAGTCATCGAGTTCGGTTGAGCTCTTTTTATCCATGTTTGGCCATTTAAGGCTGTAAACCTTCATTTCCAATGAACGTAAAGCTTTATTCAAGGCTCCTTCAAATGTACGGTCAATCGCCATTACTTCCCCAGTGGCTTTCATTTGCGTCCCTAACGTGCGATCAGCCTCGGTAAATTTATCGAAAGGAAATCTCGGTAGTTTTACGACGACATAATCTAAAGCTGGTTCAAATGAAGCATAGGTGTTACCAGTTATAGGATTTAGGATTTCATCCAGAGGATATCCAATGGCACATTTAGCTGCAATACGAGCGATTGGATATCCTGTTGCTTTAGAAGCTAAGGCGGAAGATCTACTCACTCTTGGATTTACCTCAATGATGCAGTATTCATTAGATAATGGGTTTAGTGCAAATTGGATATTACAACCCCCAACGACATCCAAAGCTCGAATCACCTTTAGAGACGACGTGCGCAGCATTTGGTACTGGACGTCTGACAGTGTTTGTGAAGGTGCTACTACAATGGAGTCACCTGTATGAACCCCAACCGGATCCATGTTCTCCATGTTGCAGACAATGACGCAGGTGTCGTTGGCATCACGCATAACCTCGTATTCGACTTCTTTCCAACCCTTAATGCTTTTTTCTACTAATACTTGGTTGATCGGGCTCAATGTAAGACCATGTTTTAAAAGTGTAAGAAATTCTTCTTCGCTGTAAGCAAAACCGCCGCCTGCTCCCCCAAGGGTATAAGCTGGTCTTAAAATAACCGGAAATCCGATTTCTTCGAGGAAAGCAAGACCATCATCTAGTGTTTGAACAATTTTAGATTCTGAAATTGGCTCTTTAATATCTATCATCAGCTGGCGGAATAATTCTCTGTCTTCCCCGTTTTGAATGGATTTAACCGAGGTACCAAGCAGTTCGACATTGTATTTTTCGAGAATACCTTTCTCGAACAGTTCGACAGTTAAATTGAGTCCTGTTTGTCCGCCTAAACTTCCAATCATTCCATCTGGTTGCTCTTTCTTAATAATCCGTTCTAATGACTCCACGTCAAGAGGCTCCATATAGACGTGATCTGCGATTGTTTTGTCTGTCATAATGGTCGCTGGATTATTATTAACTAAAACAACTTCTATGCCTTCTTCTTTTAATGCAAGACATGCTTGAGTCCCTGCATAATCAAACTCTGCTGCTTGCCCGATGACAATCGGTCCTGAACCTATCACGAGAACTTTTTTTAGAGATTCACGCTTCCACATACTTGTTTCCCTCCTGATGTAACCACTTGATGTATGAAATCATTAAATATATATGCTGTGTCGCTTGGACCTGGGTGAGCTTCAGGGTGAAACTGCACACTTTGAATGGGAAGACTGACATGCTTCATCCCCTCAAGAGACCGGTCATTTACGTTTTTAAATAGAACTTGAAAAGATTGTTGGTCAATACTTTCTTCTACGACGACATAGCCATGATTCTGAGATGTCATGCGAACTTTGCCTGTAAGAAGCTCTTTGACAGGGTGATTACCGCCACGATGACCGAAAGGCATTTTTTTCGTTTTTCCACCATAAGCGAGTGCAATGAGCTGATGACCTAAACAAATTCCAAGTGTCGGATACTTTTCTGTTAAGGCTCGGATTTGAGGGAAAAAAGGTGCCATTTCCATTGGATCTCCTGGTCCGTTACTTAAAAGAATACCATCGGGTGATAATGCTTCAATCTCTTCGAATGAGGTGTTATAAGGTACGATACTAACCTTGCACTGTTCCTTTAGTAAAGCATCCAGTATGGACTTTTTATAACCGAAATCGACGAGTACAACATGCGATTCTCCCTGTCCATGAACCTCTTTTTTGGATACGGTAACCTGGGAAACTAACTCTCCATCATGCTTATTTCCCCATCCATTTAGAGGAATAACATTTTCTTTTGATTGTACAAGTTTTCCACGAACTGTGTGATGTTTTCGAATCACTGCAACTAGTGCTCTTGTATCAACATTTTTTAGGCCGGGTACTCCTGCTTTATCCAATTGTGCTGAAAAAGAACTCGTTGATTGATAATGACTCGGTTCTTCACAAACATCACTTATAATGACAGCTGAGACAGCTAGTGAATGACTCTCGTTGTCATCTTCATTCACTCCGTAACTTCCGATAATGGGATAGCAAAACGTTAAAATTTGCCCTGCATAAGAAGGATCTGTCATCATTTCCTGATAGCCTGTCATGCTCGTATTAAACACAACTTCGCCCGTCATTTCGTCATTGGAACCGATCCAATCTCCATCAAAAACTTCTCCGGTTTCCAGCATAAGATATCCTTTTGTCATGATGTTACCCCCTGTTCTTCGGCTTTAATAGTATGTTTTAATTCATCCATAAATAATTCGAGTTCTTCGGTCGTCGTGACAAGTGGAGGAAGGATACGTAACACCTTCGGACCCGCGATAAGGACGAGAATCTTCTTCGCTCTGAGTGATTCCATGATCCGTTTAACAGGATGAGTGAATTCGATTCCGATCAGTAACCCCATGCCACGAACTTCAACGATGCTCGGAAAATCTTCATTTAGTTGATGCAGTTGTTTTGTCAGCATGGCACTTTTATTCGTGACTGTTGTTAAAAAATCAGGAGAAGTTAACGCTTCTACAGTTGCTAATCCTGCCGTTGTTGCTAAAGGATTACCTCCAAAAGTACTACCGTGAGTTCCTGGTTGAAAGGAGTTAGCGACTGCTTCCTTAGCCATCATTGCTCCGATTGGAAAACCGGACCCAAGTCCTTTTGCTAAGGTTATCACATCAGGCTCAATATTAAATTGCTCATAAGCAAACAAAGTTCCAGTTCTGCCCATGCCTGTTTGGATTTCGTCGACCATGAATAAAATATCATTCTCCTTACAAATTTTTGCTAATTCTTGAATCCAAGATGGATCTGCAGGACGTACCCCGCCTTCCCCCTGTACTAGTTCAAGAAGAACCGCTGTAGTTTTACCATTATTCACTTCGGTTAATGACTCGAGATGATTAAATGGCAAGTAACGAAAACCTGGTGTGATCGGAGTGAATCCCTCATGTATTTTTGTCTGTGCAGTAGCTGCAAGTGTTGTTCCAGTTCTTCCGTGAAAAGAATCAGAAAAAGTAACTATTTCTGTTCTCTCAGCATGTCCCTGGTCTTTCGCATATTTTTTAGCTAACTTGAGAGCAGCTTCATTTGCTTCTGCACCACTATTACAAAAAAAGACTTGGTCGGAAACGCTATTCTCTGTCAGTATATTTGCGAGTGCTTGTTGAGAAGGAATCTCATACAGGTTCGAGCAATGCCATAAAGAATCCAGTTGCTCATGCAGTTTTTCCTGAACATTGTCCGGCACATGGCCGAGGTTACATGTAGCAATCCCGGAAGTGTAATCTAAATATTTTGTATCGTTTTTATCCCATACATAACTTCCTTTTCCTTTAACTAGAGTAATAGGAAAACGTTGATATGTGTTCATTATTCGTGCAGATGGTGTTGACATAACTGATTTAGGCATAGTGAGCCTCCTTCTCAATAATCACTTTTGTTCCAACTTGTTTTCCAGCGATATAATTAGCTAGGTCAATTGGGGTGAGTCCATTTAGTATGATAGATTCTTTGACACCACCAGAGAGTCCTTTAAGTGCAGAGCGAACCTTAGGAATCATGCCACCGTAGATAACTCCGGAGAGAATCATTTTCTCGATTTGTGTTTTTGTGAGCTCTGAATGAATAATTGATTTTCCATCAATGTCTTCCATAACACCAGGAATGTCACTGATTAGGATCAGTTTTCCTTGTAATGATTGTGCAACTGCTGCAGCTGCCATATCACCATTCACATTATAACGCTGGCCAAACTCGTCAATTCCGATAGGAGAAATGACTGGAATCCCGCCATTGTTCATAATCAGCTTTAGCCAGTCTGTATTTACTTGTTCTACCTGACCAACAAAACCTAATGCTCCCGATGGATCCACTGGAGATACTTTCAGAAGAGAACAATCCACCCCACTTAGACCTAGTGCAGTTCCGCCAACTTTTCCAAGCTTTGTGACGATTTGTTTGTTAATGGAACCACTCATAACCATTTCCGCAACGTCTAGTACTTCCTGCGTGGTCTTACGAAGGCCTTTCACGAAAGAACTCTCGACGTTTAACTGTTCTAATGCATGGTTAATTTCAGGACCGCCGCCATGAACGATAATAGGTTCGCATAAACCCGACAAT
Source organism: Salipaludibacillus sp. CF4.18 (assembly GCF_051262595.1). Classification (NCBI taxonomy): domain Bacteria; kingdom Bacillati; phylum Bacillota; class Bacilli; order Caryophanales; family Bacillaceae; genus Salipaludibacillus; species Salipaludibacillus sp. CF4.18. The sequence continues at coordinate 23,610 of NZ_JBIMEV010000013.1, read as the reverse complement.
TTCAACTGAACAACCGTTTCATAAAAGGATTGAGGAAGTTTTGCCAAAACACTTCCACCAACTTTTAAAATCATTACATTCATCCTGTACACCTCACGTTCTGTATGAAGCATTGATTTTGACGTATTCATAGCTTAAGTCACAGCCCCATGCTGTTGCTTCTGCGGAACCATCTTGTAAGTCAACGATAAGTTTAACTTGTTCTTGCTCTAAATATTTTTTTCCTTCCAATTCATCAAACTCAAGAGGAAGCCCATTTTTAACCACATCAATATGTCCTAGCGAGACACAGACTTTATCTGGATCTATTGGTTGCTCACTATAGCCAACTGCACAAACTATTCTTCCCCAGTTAGGATCAGCTCCGTATACAGCTGTTTTGACCAGATTAGAAGAAATGACTGCTTTGCCTACTTGACTTGCTACTTTTTCTGAGGCTGCACCTTTAACCTGTACCTCGATTAACTTAGTAGCACCCTCACCATCTCGGGCAATTTGCTTAGCCAGGTTTTCACTGACAACGCGCAATGCATGAACAAATTGTGGCCATTGTGGATGATCTTCTGATAAGGTGTCATTATTTTGACATCCGTTAGCGAGTACTAAAACCATGTCGTTTGTACTTGTATCACCGTCAACAGTGATCATATTGAATGTTTTATTCGTTACGTCACGTAATGCGTTTTGAAGACTGTCTGGATCAACCTGTGCATCCGTAGTAATAAAAGAAAGCATTGTAGCCATATTCGGATGAATCATCCCGGACCCTTTTGCTGCACCGCCCATTGTAATTGTTTTTCCATCTATTTCAAATTGAATAGCGACATGTTTCGTAACCGTATCAGTCGTTAAAATTGCAGTTTCAAACTTTTCTGCAGAATAGTTCTCCGGTTCATTCATGGAAGATATACCTTGGCGGATTTTTTCCATTGGTAAAGTTACCCCGATTACTCCTGTGGAAGTTACTGCAACGTGGTCCAGCTTAACGCCCATTTGAGTCGCTGCTAATTGTTGCATCTGTAAAGCATCATCCATACCTTGCTTCCCGGTACAGGAGTTTGCAATGGCCGAATTAACAACGATGGTTTGTATCTTTTTTTCTTTTGCTATACTGGCCTTCGTGACTTTAAGGGGTGGTGCTTCAAAAGTGTTTAACGTATATACCCCTGCTGTTGCAGCCGGTACTTCGGAATGAATCCAGCCAAAATCAAGTTTTGATCTACGCAATCCGCAATGGACCCCTCCTGCTGAAAAGCCTATAGGACTAGTCACATGTCCATTGGTTACTACTTTGATATTTTTTTCTGAGATTGCAAGCATTGATTATCTTCCTTTCTATGGGTACATCGGAATGGTATGTAATGCATGAGTTTCATCCCATCCATTCATTAAATTAACATTTTGGATTGCCTGACCGGCAGCTCCCTTAACTAAGTTGTCTATGGCGGACATGATAATAAGCTGATTCGTCCGTTCATCTACAAAAAGGCCAATATCGCAAAAATTACTTCCATATACGTCTTTTGTAGTTGGATAGGAATCTTTTTTTCTAATTCTTACAAACGGATGAGATTCATAATGAGATTGATAGATTTCAATCACTTCATCAATGGTAATATCCGAAGTTAATTGACCATAAGCGGTACATAATAAACCTCTTGTCATAGGAATCAAATGTGTCGTAAAGGTAACGGCAATCTTATTATTTACTGATTCAGATAAGTATTGCTCAATTTCAGGTATGTGTTGATGTTTGCCAATCTTATAAGGTTTAAGGTTATCATTTGTTTCTGAAAAGTGAGTCATGGATGAAGGTGTTCTACCGGCTCCGGAGACTCCTGTTTTACCATCTATAATGATCCGTGTTGGTTGAATAATATGTTGCTGCAGAGCTGGTATTAATCCAAGTAATGCAGAAGTTGGATAACAGCCAGGATTTGAAATGATTCTAGCATTCTTAATTTCTTCTTTATTTATTTCAGGCAAGCCATAGATTGCTTCTTTCAAAGTTTCTTCAGGAGCAGCTTCACCGCCATACCATTTTTCATAATCCTGTGAATTACTCAATCGTAAGTCCCCAGAAAGATCAATGCACTGAACATTCGTCCCGCTGAACTGAGGAATGAGTGCTTTACTCACACCTGCTGGAGTGGCAAAGAACACGACATCAATTTCTGCCTTTAATTGGTTGATATCCAACTCTTCCATAGGAGTATCTACGAATTCAATCAAGTGCGGATAAATCGATGCTAAATATTCTCCCTGTTGAGATTGTGAAATGATTTTCGTTATTTGCAAGTGTTTATGCATGTGGAGGATTCGAACTAATTCTATCGCTCCATATCCAGTTCCGCCTATAATTGCTACGTGTTTCAAGAAAATCATCTTCCTTTCGATTCCTTAGTATATTGTTTATTATTATAAGCTTTCAAACATATTTATGCAAGATTATTTATAAGTATTTTTAAATAAATATTCAAGATATTTAATAATAGTATAGTATATACGCCCTTTTATTGAATGTAGGTTGTATAACTCAAATTTTTATTTTTGGGCGATTTTTTTTAGAATGGCCTTAATAACTTTTGAATGCTGTTTTAATTCAGTTGAGAAAGTTACACCAATTCGCTATAGGCTAATGCTTTTCACAGTGTTTCGTTTCTTCAAGTTAATTATCTAAAACAACAATGTTTACTTATAGAAGCAATAAAAAACAGACACTCCTGATTACTAGGGATTGTCTGTTTTTCTTAAAGCATCTTAGCATTCTTTCTTCTGAAGACTTAATCAACAACTATTTAAATGTGCTTTTTACTATAAAACTGGTGATAGAAGTCTAGAAACAGATTCTTTCGCACGAATCCATTTCGAGCGGTTTTCATACATTTTTTCAGTGAACCTAGTTGAATCGAGCATATCCTTTTCAAAAGATTGTGCCACTATTTCTGAAACTTCTTGATCATAAATAAATGCATTTACTTCAAAGTTTAGCTTAAAACTTCTCATATCTATGTTTGCTGTACCTACGGAATTCATTTTTCTATCAATAACAATCGTTTTTGCGTGAATGAATCCTTTGTTATAAATATACACTTTTGCACCTGTTTTAAGTAATTCGCCGATGTGAGAATATGTTGCCCAATACACAAAAGGATGATCTGGTTTGTCTGGAATCATGACACGAACATCTTTCCCTGATAAGGAGGCAATCCTTAATACATCAAGCAAACTTTGATCTGGAATGAAATAAGGAGTTTGAATAAAAATAGATTCTTTTGCACTCATAATCATCTTGATATATCCGTTCTTTATCTGTTCCCATTCTGAGTCTGGACCACTGGATACGATTTGCATTGTTGCGTTGCCTAGATTTTTTTTCATCGGGAAATATCTTGATTCATAATCAATATTAGCTTTTTTGGATGCTTGACTCCAATCTAAGATATATCTTGTTTGCATTGGATCAACGGCATTACCTTGAATTCTAAGGTGAGTATCTCTCCAATAACCAAATTTTTTGCTTGTACCTATGTACTCGTCACCAATATTAAAACCACCTACATACCCAATCTGACCATCAATGATAATCAATTTCCGGTGATTGCGATAATTTAGTCGTAGATTAATGAGAGGAAATCTTGAAGGGAAAAATACAGCCACTTCTCCACCCGCAGCTATCAGTTTCTTGAAGTGTTTCCTGGATAGGTTTCTTGAACCGAGTTCATCATACATAACCCTCACTTTTACACCTTCGTTAGCTTTATTAACTAGCTCTTGAATAAGTTTTTTACCCAAGTTATCATTTCTAAAAATATAGTATTGAATATGAATGTGATCCTCTGCTTGTTTAATATCATCAAAAACGTGATCGAATTTTTCCTGTCCATCCATTAATAATTGAACATTATTATCATGAGTAAGAATAGCATCGTTATTTATTAGGTGCATGTATATGAGATCTCGGTATGGATCAACATTGTCATCGTAATAACGAAACTCAGGATCGCGGATTTGATCAATTTGTTTGGTGATTATATCCACAATACCAATCTTTCTCATACCTGCCCAGTTAAATAACCTTCTCCTTGTTAGGTTTTGACCAAAAAATAGGTAGAATATAAATCCTAAAAAGGGAATGAAAAATAATATCATTACCCAAGCCCAAGTCGCAGAAGCATCTTTTCTTTCTATAAAAACGACAATTATGGCAAGAAGCATATTAATAATAAATAAAACCGCAACTAATATAGAAACAATATTCATAAGCCCTCCTGTTAACTATTGCTTGATCCACTTATTGTATTTTAATCTATTTACTTGCGGTCTGTATAGTAATTTTCTATTTAGTTTCCAATGGTTTTAATTTTGCTTCGATTTCTTCGCGTTGATCTTCAAAATAAGGTGGTAATGCAAGATTCTCACCAAGCTTTTCAAAAGGTTCATCGCCTTCGAATCCAGGACCATCTGTTGCAAGCTCAAACAGAATGCCATTCGGTTCTCGAAAATAAAGAGAGCGGAAATAGTATCTTTCGACAAATCCTGAATTCATATAACCTAGGCTTTGAATATGCGCAACCCATTTAAGAAGTTCTTCTTCTGATTCCACTCTGAAAGCAACATGATGAACGCTTCCTCGCCCTGGACGTTCTCGTGGCATATCTTTTGTGGCGTGAACATGAACTTCCGCACCAGTTCCTCCTTTACCAGTAGAAAAAACAGTTACTTCGTCACCATTCAGTTGGTACGTTGTATGTTGTTGAAATCCTAGGACATCTGTTAAAACTTTATGTGTCTTTTCCGGTCGCGGAACTGATAATCTTACAGGGCCTAAACCGATGATTCCTTTCTCTTGTGGAACAGGACTCTTTTCCCACGGTATACCACCCTCTACTCCAGAATTCGTTTCATCTGAAATTAATTGTAGACGCTGATCCTCGAAGTCTTTAAAATCAATCACTTTTCTACCGTATCGCTCTTGAATACCACTATTATCCACGTTATATTCTATAAAACGTTCTAACCAGTAATTTAGTGTTTCATCACTTGAGACTCTCAGTGCTGTTTGGCTAATACTCTGAGTTCCTTCTCTATTTTTAGCTGCATGAGGAATTTCAAAAAAAGTTAAATCTGTTCCAGGATTCCCTCTTTCATCTGCATAAAATAAATGATAGACACTTGTATCATCTTGGTTAACGGTTTTTTTAACAAGTCTCATGCCTAAAATTTTTGTGTAAAAATGTAGATTATCCTGAGCGTTTGCAGTTAAAGCTGATACGTGATGAATGCCCTTAAGTGATTTCATAATTTATCCCTCCATGACTACTTACTTTTTTATAGTAAAAAAACTTTTACTCTTGTGATACAAGAAACAACCTTCTACGATGATACTAAGTGAAGGTTGTTCACGTTCTATTATGTCCGCCTAGTCCAAGTTCTTTAATATATATTTTACAAACCATTGGTAAGGTAACAGGCTATCTTTTGATGATAGTGCCCCTGTAAATACAACTACAAGATGTTTTTCAGGATATATAAATATAAACTTCCCACCACGTCCAACAGCATAGAAAAAGCTTGGTTGTCTTTCATTTACTTCCTCACTTACCCACCAATGGTATCCATACTGTTGTTTCCATTTATCCGTCTTTACTTTCCCACATACAGCTTCTTCAACCCATGATGCAGGAATTAACTGTTGATTGTTCCATATCCCTTTTTGCATAATTAACACGCCGTATTTCAAGAGATCAATTGGTGTTAAGTATATGCCGTATCCACCTATTGGAATGTCATTAGGGTCTGCTTCCCAAACATAGTCGTGGATATCCATTGGTTTTAACAACTTTTCCTTTAAAAACTCAGCCGATGAATGACCGGTGATTTGTTGAATCAGATCACTTAAAATATGCGAATCGATGTTGTTATAATTCATTTGTTCACCGGGTTCATCTTCTAAAGATAATGAAAAAATGGTGTCTATCCAATTCTGTGATTCAGTTACTTGTTTCCAATCTTCCGGTTTAAAACCTGAAGTCATCGTCAGAAGGTTTCCAATGGTAATTTGGCTCATCGACTCACTGTCAATCTTGTCATAATAACTAATTAATTTTTTGTCAATGGAAGATCGTTTATTTTCGTGTAATGCAATACCAACTAAAGATGAAACAATCGATTTAGTCACTGAATTTAATCGGTGTTTTTCTGTAAGTGAACCTTGTTTTTGTTCATAGGTATAGGAAATAGCATTGTTATGATAAATAATACATGTTTCCATCTCAAATTGTTTACACTCTTTTTCAAGTTTATATAATGCTTCATTTGGTAATCCTTCTTCTTCTTTAGTCGATCTTGAAAAAGGATGTAAACTATTTTTATTCATAGTAACTCCTTTATTGTTTATAGTTTAGTGAGATTCAAGGATACTATTCCCGAATGCAGAAAAAATCATCACTTAGGTTGTTCACAAGCTTATACTTTGCTCTTCCAATTTTCTTCAATGAATTTTTTTCTGCCGGACTCTTCTCTTTCCTGCTCATATCTTTCCGGCTCTTTCTTATAAAACTTCTGGTGTTCTTCTTCCGCTTCATAAAAGAAGGATGCGGATAATACTTTTGTTACGATCGGTGCTTTAAAACGAGAAGTCTGCTCAATTTTAGCAAGAGACTTTTCTGCAAGCATTTTTTGTTCCTCATCATGATAAAATATTGCCGTTCGATACTGGCTGCCACGGTCAAAAAATTGCCCTCCATCATCAGTAGGATCAATTTGGGGCCAGTAAAGATTCAACAAAGTTTCGTATGTGAAAAGCGATGGGTCGTATGTAATCTGAATAGCTTCGTAATGGCCGGTTTCACCATTACTAACGGAACCCCCTGTATATCCGGAAACGACTTTTTCAATCCCCGGAAGTTCATCAAATGGTTTAACCATGCACCAAAAACATCCTCCAGCAAATGTTGCTTTTTTATAAGTGTTTTTCATGTGGACACCTCGTTATCTCTTATTTAATCTATTTCCTTTCCTTATAAAAACGGAAGGCACTGAAAAAGTTGGTTTACTTTTCCAGTACCCATTTATATAAATGATGCTTTGAAGTTTTGTTTCTCAGATGATAAAAATTTATAAAATTGGCAGCTACCTTCACATCGCGGGAAACCCGCCCTTGATACTTAAAAGATGGCTATGCCGTTTTTCTTAACCTTCAAAGAGATAAAGAAACTCATCATAACCTTCCGCTTCCATGTCTTCCTTGGGAATAAAATCCAATGCAGCTGAATTCAGGCAATAACGGAGTCCGGTTGGTTCAGGTCCATCCGTAAAGACATGACCCAGATGAGAATCTCCATACTGACTTCTAACTTCTTTTGTTTCTGTGAGGAATCCCCATGCATCGATTTCGACGATATTTTCTTGGATAATGGGTTCCGTGAAACTAGGCCAACCAGTACCAGATTCATATTGATGAACGGAACTGAACAACGGTTCTTGAGAAACAATATCGACATATATCCCTTCGTCGTCGTTATCCCAATACTGATTATTGTAGGCTTCTTCCGTGTCATCTTCTTGTGTCACTTTATATTGAATGTCAGATAGACGAGCTTTTAATTCATCTGCCGTTTCTTTTTCATATTCACGCCAGAATACTACTTCCCCATCACCTGGTGGTGTTATTTCATAGTCACGTTCTTCGCCCCAAAACTCATCGATAAACTCATCTCTGCCAGAATTAGATCGATAAAACTCATATCGTACACTGTTTTCTAAATAAAAATCCTGGTGATACTCTTCCGCCTTATAAAAAGTAGTTGCTGATTTTACAGGGGTGACAATATCTTCATCAAAACGACCAGATTCAGCTAATTGTTTTTTTGATTCTTTGGCGATTTCTTGTTGTTCCTCATCATGATAAAAGATTCCTGAAGTGTACTGTTCACCTCTGTCAACAAACTGACCTTCCTCGTCGGTCGGATCTATTTGTCTCCACAAAACTTGCAACAAATCCTCATAGCTAACCAAGTTTGGATCATATAAAATTTGAACCGCTTCTACATGACCCGTCTTTCCAGCAGAGACGTCTTCATAGGACGGATTTTCAGTTTCACCGCCAATGTAGCCTACTACAGCTTCATTCACACCTTCGATTGACTCGAATGGTTTTTCCATACACCAGAAACAGCCTCCAGCAAAGGTAGCTATCTCTCTCGTGTCTTCTTGGACATCAACTTCAAGTGGTTCACTACCATAAGAACGCTTTGTAAAATAGTCATATATAATTGGTACAAATATTAGTGCAATGATGGAGAATAAGATAGTTAACGATAGTATTGTTAACTTTTTCAAAATAGTCCCCCCTTTTCAGTGGTAACCTTTGTTTATATTATACAGTGATTTAACTGAATTCTCACGAAAAGTGACTTCCTAATTCTTTATTAATATCATAATTTGTGAAGCATTGGCCGCGGAAAGCAGCCATAAAAAAAAGGGTCCGAAAGCAAAGCCTCCGGACCCTTGAAGAACATTTATTTTGCAGTTACAACTAATTCTACATCTATATTTCCTCGTGTAGCTTTAGAGTAAGGGCAAAAATCGTGTGCTTTATGAGCCAACTCTTCTGCTTCTCCTTGGCTTACACCTTCAATATTCACATGAAGTACAACACCAATTTTTACGCCACCGTCTGCAGAATCTTTCATTAAACTAACTTCACTAGTAATGGAGGAATCAATTTCCTTTTTTTCTTTAGACGCCATTAAGTTTAATGCGCCGTCATAACACGCTGCATAGCCAGCTGCAAATAACTGCTCAGGATTTGAAACACCAGAAGGAATTTCGTCACCTTTTGGCATTGATAAATCAAGATCTATGACACCGTTGTCAGATTTTACGTGCCCTTCACGTCCACCTTTAGCTGTTGCTTTTGTTGTTAACATGATATCTGCCATGTGTACATCACTCCTTAGTGAGATTTTCTAAATTTATCCTACTCAATACTGTTTTCACTTAAATATAACTTTCTAAACATCCGTTTCAAAGAAAAATAATATTAGGAAGAGAAGGCTTTCTTAAAGTCACTCATCACACGTCGTCTGCGTTCAATATATTTCCAAACCCATAAGACAAATAACACTGCACCAATAAATAGAAACGTAATCACCCAAACATGGAGTGATAATGCGAGATAGCCTATTGCTAATAATAGGCCAGTAAATAAATGATGAATTGCTGTGTGCGCATTACAGGAAATTAAGTCTGTAGGTGCTTTGTCGTAATATTTTTGAGCATACTTAATTGCTTGAAGCATAAACGGCAAGGATAAAAACGAAATAAAGATGGTATAAGGTGCAAAACCGACAAGTGGAAGAAAGGCAATTACTCCATATCCAATGATAAATAATGAAAGAAGTACATTCTTTGCCCCTTTTTTGCCAAGCCTGACTACCAAGGTATTTTTACCGGTTGCTTCATCAGCAGTTGCATCTGGAAATTGATTAATTAACAGAACGTTCGTGATTAGTAAAGCTACTGGTATAGAAATGAGTAATACCTCTGTAGAGTACATTCCTGTTTGAACATAGAAAGCACCTAGCATCATTGCCACACCATAGGTAGTTGCAATTAACACTTCGGCAACCCCGACAGATAAATTAATGAATGAAAACCTATCTTTCCCATTCGTATAAAAGAAACCAGCGATTAATCCGTAACCGATTAAAGGTGCTATTCCCCAACCACTCTGAAAGGTTAGAAATAAACCTATTAAACCGGCGATTATAGTTAGTAGGATGCCGAAAAACCCCATATCCGCCTTGGAAATAAGACCTAGTTGAATCATTTTTGAACCACCAGTAAATGGACGGATTCCTTGAGTGTTTTCAGTATCCCTTTCTGCATCTTTCCAGTCGTTAATCATATTCGTACCAGCTTGGACCATAAGACCTCCAAGTAACGTTAGAATAAATAATGACCAATTAAAGAAATCAGTAAGTGCGAAGGCCATTGCGCCACCAATAACAATAGGAATAAATGAAGCAGTTAATGATAGCGGTCTAATTGCTTCTTTCCAAGCATTAAAACGCGATTTTAAATCTTGTTTATCTGTTGACTTAGCTTGATTTTCTTTTAATTCAATAACTGTAGGAGCTTCCCCTTGAAGAATTTCAGGGACAAATCTATATTTTACTGTATATGGTAATATTTTTATGAATTCCAGTCGATCGACGGCATCCAGCTCCTGGAACTGTGCAACAATTGGGGATCTGGGTCCAAGAAGTTTGGCTGCTTTTGCTCTTTCCTCTTCGGAACGAACGACTGAAGCTCGTCCAATAATTTCACACTCTTCCATTTCCATAAATGTTTGACCTTGATGGATCAACATAGCTGTTTCTGGAATATTACTCCATTGAATAACTTTCGGATCACCTTTCATACTCGTTACATAGACATTAAAAGATTCGTCTACAGCATAATGCATCATTCGTTGTCTGGGAGTACCCATGTTGGAAGTCCCTACAGAAGTGACTTCTGCACGATTTAAAAAATCTGAAATTTCTTGTTTTGATCGCTGTGTCATTCCTTTTTCCTCCTTTTGATTTTTTATCATGATGTCTATCTCAAAGCTACGCTAGACGATTCAAAAAGTAAAGAAATCTGCCATGATTTACTCTAAGGCTGAATTCGTGAAAAACTTCTTCAAAATATAAAAAAGTTAAAGACACTAGATGTCTTTAACTTTTTTACTGAGGCTATCGCTGGTTAGATTAAGAAAGCAGCTATTTTAAATAAAAGACGGCTATGCCGTTTTTCTTATAAATCATCAAAGTCGTTATCTTCTGAGACCTTGGTATATTGTCTGGATTTTTGTTCAAAGAAATCGGTCTTCCCTTGATTTACATCTTCATAAACTTTAATCCACTTCATCGGATTGGAGCGATATCCTTCAAAAGGTCTCTCAATACCAAGTTCGTTCACACGTTTGTTTGCCATGAACTTAATATAATCTTCTAGATCTTGAATTGGAATTTCAGGGATCTTCTCGCCAATAATATAATTAGCCCATTTTATTTCAAGTTCGGCAGCTTTAATAAACGTATCTTTTACAAACTGATCGATTTCTTCCGTTTGTAATTCAGGGTTTTCTTTTCGTAACTCTTTAAAGATATTCGCAAAAAGAAATACGTGTAGCTGCTCATCGCGGTTTATATAATTGATCATGGTTGATGTGGAAACCATTTTTTGATTTCGTGCTAAGTGATAAAAGAAACTAAATCCAGAATAGAAATTAAGTCCTTCTAAAATTACATCATAAACAATGGATTCTAATAGCGTTCGTGGCGTTGGATTCTCAACAAATGCTTCATAGCCCTCAGCAATAAAATCATTTCTTTCTCTTAAGATTGGATCATGTTTCCAATACTCGAAAATCTCATCTTGTTCATTTTTATTTACAAGACTGGATAAGACATAAGAATAACTTTGATTGTGGACAACTTCCTGAAATGCTAGCACGGTCATGAGTGCATTTAAACTGGAATCCGTTAAATATTTCGAAACGTGCATCGCATAATCTGTTTGAACACTATCCAAAAATGCAAGTAGTCCAATGATTTTCTTAAAAGCATCTTCTTCTGGCGGTGTAAGTGATTTAAATTGCTTTACGTCCGTACTCATATTGATCTCAAAAGGAGTCCAAAAGTTACCTAGCATGTTTTTATAAAGTGGATATGCCCATTTAAAGCGTACATCATCCCAGTTTAAAATATTGGAACTTTCTCCCAGGATAATTCCTGTTGACGCATTAGGAGCATTAACATCGTATAGTTTTCTTTGTGTAAGCTTCGTCATTTTCTATTCCTCCATTAGTAAAACAGATGATTAACTAGAACAACTGTCACAATCTTCGAGCTCGCTTGATGTGGAACGTACGTAATATGTTGTTTTCAGTTGATTATCCCAAGCAGCTAAATGAAGACCTAGCAGTTCTTTTGCTTTTATATTATTTTTTACATATAAATTAAATGAAATAGATTGATCAATATGCTTTTGTCTGGCACCATTTTGTTTAATACTCCAATGCTGATCAATCGTGTGAGCTGGCTTATAGTACCAGGTTGTTTCCTTTGATAAATTTGGCGCAGTGACAGGAATCTTGTAATTCTTTTTCTCCTCGGCATATTCTTTTTTGAAAATAGGATCAATCGAAGCCGAGGAACCTGCGATTAAGGAAGTACTGGAGTTTGGTGCCACCGCCATCAGATATCCATTACGAAGACCAGACAACCTTACTTCTTCTTGAAGCTCTCTCCATTTCTCAGACTCGTATCCCCGTTTCTTAAAATAAGAGCCGGTTGCGTAATCAGAGCCGTCAAAAGCTGGATAAGGTCCTTTTTCTTTTGCTAGTTTCATACTTGCTTTCATCGTATAGTAGTGAATTTTTTCATAAAGTTCATCTGCGTAAGAGACAGCTTCCTCTGATTCCCAAGTTATTTTCAATTCAGCAAGTAAATGATGCCAACCAAATGTGCCTAGTCCGATAGCACGGTATTTTTGATTGGTGATTTGAGCTTGAGGCACTTCGATTGTGTTAAGATCAATCACATTGTCAAGCATCCGAACTTCAATATTTATCAGTCTTTCAAGCACGTTTTCCTGCACAGCTTTTGCAAGGGAAATAGAACTTAAATTACACACTACATAATCACCTGGATTTTTCTTGGTAATCATCATGCCATCTTCGGTCACTTCTTCTTCGACTGTTGTGGAACTCATGTTTTGCATAATTTCCGTACATAAATTAGAAGAATATATCATCCCTTTATGCTGATTTGGATTCATTCTGTTTACCGTGTCACGATAAAACATATAAGGAGTCCCTGTTTCAAGCTGAGAAACCATAATTCGCTTCATAATGTCAATAGCAGGAACCGTGTCCTTGGATAACTTTTCATTTGCTGCACATTCTTCATAACGCTGGCGGAATTGTCCTTTACCCTTTTCTTCATCGTGAAAATCCTCTAAAGAGAACCCCATCACTGTTCGAACTTCATGGGGGTCAAATAAATGCCAGTCAGCCCGTTCTTCGACTTTTTCCATAAATAAATCAGGCAATGTCACCCCAGTAAATAAATCGTGGGTACGTTGTCTCTCATCACCATTGTTAAGCTTTGCATCTAAAAATGAAAAGATATCTTTGTGCCAAACATCAAGATAAACAGCAATGGCTCCTTGTCTCTGGCCTAATTGATCGACGCTGACAGCAGTATTATTTAATTGCTTCATCCAAGGTAGTACACCTGAAGACGTCCCTTTAAACCCTTTAATCGAAGAACCTTTAGCGCGGATTTTACCCATGTAAATACCAAGTCCACCACCGTTTTTACTGACAGTAGCTGCATCGGTATTGCTATCAAATATTCCTCGTAAGCTGTCATCCACTGTATCTATGAAGCAACTAGAAAGCTGACCATGCGTTTTCCCTGCATTAGCGAGAGTCGGTGTAGCAACGGTCATGTAAAGATTAGATAATGCCCAATAAGCTTCTTTAACAAGTGCTAATCGTTGTGATTCTGGTTCTTTGATCATTAAACTCATCGAAATGACCATAAATCTTTCTTGCGGCAATTCTAAAAGCCTGCCATCGTGTGTACGAGCTAAATATCGATCAGCTAATGTTTTGAGTCCAATGTATGTAAATAACTCATCCTGCTTATGGTTGATTACTGCTTCAATTTCGATGAGTTCTTTTGCTGAATAGTTGTCGGCTAGTTCTTTTTTGTAAAAACCTTCATCAACCAGCTTGTTGATGAAACCAGAGAAATTCTCATAAGCAGGAAAAGAACGGTTCAATTCCACTTCTTCGTATAACTGCTTAGCATAAAGATCAGCTGCCACGTATGTCCAATTTGATTCCTCTGCATGTAATTGATCTAGAGCACCTAGTACATATGCCGATTTATTTTTACCACTGCCGGCATCAATGTGATCAATACGGGTTTGAAATGCCTCCCATGATAAATCAGGAAATCGAGTTTGTAAATTTTTGATTCCTGTTTTTATATCATTTCTTATAACTGTTGTGTTTACCATTCATCTCATCCTTTCAAAGTAGAAAAGCGGTACCGTCTCGTCTCACTGGGAGAAGTTTAATCCTCTATTTTAGATGCTGGATAGCATAAAAGATTAAAACAAAAAAACCTTCCCAATCGGTGGGAAGGTAACATAAAACGGTAAGAGGGGGATAACGAACGACGTTCAAGATCACACGAAAAAATCATCTGCTTGAATCCTCTACCGTTTCTCATGCTCAACCCCCGAAGATCAGAAACTAAGAAAATAAGGCAGGTCTCCTGACTTTGCTTCATCCTACTTTGAGCCTTCCTGTATAATCACCATCAAAAGATGACAAATTTATACAGTGGTTCCCTCAAATCGTCCACATTTACAGTTGCGGGGACAGCTTCGGATTTACACCGAATTCCCGATTAAGCCTAGTAATCCAGGCACCTAATTTTCTTATTAATATGAAATTAACATACAAGATATAGATTTATAATTTAACGAAATACGATATCTTGATTATCCTACTATTCTATCTTACTTTTTTTGGGGATGCAATCTTTCTTTTTTAATAAATAAAAATATAATTTAACCCTTGAATTTAAGTGTCGTTTTTAGTAGAATACTAAACTTGTGAGTGTAGAATTGAAATTTTTATAAGAAAGGTGAATCTAATGCTTTATTATCCAACTGCTTTTGATTCAAAGCAGGAAAAAACGAAAGAAGATCGTTTCAGTGAATTAGAAGAATTAGAATTTCAAGTATTTCGTATGCAGCAAAATATGAAGGAAATCTCTAAACACCATGATGTACTCGGAATAGATGAAACAAAAGAAAATAAGTGGGTCATTATTTATGTCAGTGATGACGGAAATATTTGTAAAGTTATGGCTCATGATTGTGAAAAACCTTACCAAGGGAAATGGGATTTCTCAATACACGCTCATTACAAAGATGACTTCTGTGTCCATATAGATGATATTCGTGGTAAAGAAAACCTTGGCTTTGGCTCTGTTTGTATGAGATTTCTGAAAGAGTACACAGCGGAACGTAAAAATATACGTGCTATTTCCGGTGCGATTTCAAAGCGCGATTGGGGACATGTAGATCGTTTAGAGTATTTCTATAAAAAACATCGTTTTCACGTGGAATTAGAACCAGAAGAAAAGAAAGGCGAAATCATTTGGCAACCTATGTGACAGCCATCTCTTTAACGATTATTTGAATTTTTAGTAAGAATATCTAAGTTTTTCTCCAGTTTTTTATAATAACCTGCTGATAATCTGTCTTTAGCACCTCGCAAAATTTCTGTTGAATAGTGCTTTGGCGGTGCACAGGAGGTCTCCTTATGTATGACGGTGAATGACAAGACCTCCTTAAGTGTTCCTTGTTCTGTTTGAATGTTAATTAGTATAGGGCGGTAGTTTCCAGAGTGCACGCCTTCCCGATGAAAAAGGTAATCGATGGCCTTTTTTGAAACTGCATAAATGATCCCTTCTACCTTATCAGTAACATCCGACTCAATGATATCCGCCCGTCCCCCATCATTTTGAGAAATTAAATAATCCATCGTATGAGAGTCTAATGTTCCAATACCAACTACGTTTGAAAATTCTTGTTTCATTCCAGCCTTCTCGATTCTTTCCAAATCCATACACGAACCGTACGCAAAATAATTAACTTCTTTTACAGATGCATACCATTGGTAGATACTCCAATCTTGGAACGGAACAAGCGGGTTCGATTCTTGTTCGTGTTGATGTTCAATAACGTATACCCAGGCTTCTACTGCACCTTTATCTGTTTCAATCTTTTTTTTAGTTCGATAATAAAGGTTATCTGACCTTGATTCATCATAACCTTCAAGCATATCTAATTTAGGGAGTAGTTTATCATCCACCTCATGAATTTCACCAAACACATAGGTATCTCCTTTTAAAACCAAGGCTGGATACCCATACCCTGTGTCATATAGTTTTCCTTTTATTCGGGCTTGCGCAGAAAAAATACTTGCATTCTCGATTATTTGATTATTACTCTGTCCTTTTCGTAACGTTCCGTAAACAAATAGTTTCACAAGTATGCCTCCTATACAAATTCTAATTATATTACTCTGAGAGCTCGATGGATCTAATGACTGCAGCGGGATTGCCCCCGACTACTACATTGTCAGGAACATTCTTCGTCACAACGGAACCTGAAGCGACAACAACATTGTTTCCAATTACTATACCTGGATTAATTATTGCACCCCCGCCAATCCAAACATCGTTTCCTATTTTTATTGGTTTACCATATTCTAAACCTGAAGCTCTTTGAACAGGATCGATGGGATGAGTGGCCGTATATAGTTGAACATTAGGAGCCAGCATACAGCGGTCCCCTATATCAATTCTGCAGACGTCTAAAAGTGTACAATTGAAATTCGCAAAAAAATCATCCCCAACATATATATTGAAGCCATAGTCGCATCGTAAAGGCGCTTCGATGAAGGGGGTATTTCCAGCATGACCAAAAAACTCTTGTATCATCAATTCTTTTTGTTTATAGGCTCTAATCGGAAGTTCACTAAAGTTTTTCATCCAATCTCTGGCTCTTTCTCTTAACTCAAGTAATTCGGGGTCATTGGAAAAATACATCTCTCCCTCGATCATTTTCTCCTTTTCAGTCATCTACCATTTCACCCATTCTATTTTAGTTTACATAATTATTTTATCGACAACTAAGCTTGTTCGATAAGTTTTATTCTTTCTAATGATAATTCGTCGATTTTTTCACGTAGTAGTATTTGTTCTTCTTCCAGTTTTTTTAACGTTCTTGTCACTAAGTCAAATGTTTCTTCAATTTGGGTCATTGCTTGGGTAATTTTATTGTGGACCATCCAATCTATGACGATTCCATCGAAAAAATAATCTGCAAAAGTTAATAGTTCACTCATATTTAGATCTATTTTCATATGGTTTTGAATGTCCAACAATTCATCTTGAAATTGTCTTAATCGTTTTTCGGCTTCATGAACCGTGTTTTTAGCAGTATCCAAATGACTGTGCTTCATCGAAGTTGAGATAACGCCTCCACCAAACATATCGAACGTTGACCAACCTTTAGCTTTCTCAAAAGAGGTTTTTGCGTCACCTAGTGCCAGCTGGGCAATCCCTCCTGCTTCGATTGCTTCTTCATATTCTTGCAGCCCGCCCAATACATCAACCTCAGCTTCGGTCAGATCAAAAAGAGCTTGACTCCAAATACTCTGCTCATCATGAATGAGCTTTTCTTTCCGGTCTAACATCTTAGAGTAAATAGAATTTAGGTCTCCCAATTCCTTTATTTTTAATAAATATTCTTGTTGCTCTTCTTTTAATTCAGATAAAACCTTATAGGCTTCTTGGTATTTTAATTTCGCTTCGATTACTTCTTTTTCATGAGCCAATAATTTCTCTTGTTTATTGCCAGCGATCGTTGAAAAGATATTTGCAATGGAGAGATTTCTTAAGCTTTCGATGTCTTCTTTTTCATCTGCAAGTTTTTCTGCAAGAATGGAAGTGATTTCTTTCTTATTATTAATTTGCGTTTGAAGTCTTTCCGCTTGTTCTTTCCACTTCAATTGTCTTCGAAGTTGATCCTTTATTTCCATCAGATCTTCATTTAAACTTTTCATTTCGGTATCTCTCCTCTCTTCTTCTAATTGTACGGGATAACCACATAGTTGCAAATATAAAAGGATATATCTCTGCATCAATGTAAAAGCTTGTCGTAATAAGATTAACATACAGAAAAAAATCACCTCGACTCAGAGGTGATCCAACAATGTCTAACGTGTTAAAGACCTTTATATGCTAGTCTGTATATCTCGGCTAGTTCGGTTACAAGGGGGAGTTTTGGATTTGCTGTTGTGCACTGATCTTCAAATGCTCTGTCAGCAAGTAAATCTACTTTTGCTTCAAAATCTTTTTTATTTACACCACACGCTTCAATACTCATTGGAATAGCTAGTTCTTTCGCTAATGCTGTTACGGCTTGGGCAAGACTGTCCACCCCTTGTTCCGTAGTATTAGCTGGTAATCCTAGCATTCTAGCAATTTCTGCGTATCTTTCATCTGCTATAAAATGGTTGTACTTTGGAAACGCAGTAAATTTATTTGGTTTTGCAGCGTTGTAACGAATCACATGGGGCATTAATATCGTGTTTGAACGCCCATGAGGGATGTGGAATTCTGCACCTAATTTATGTGCTAAACTATGGTTAATCCCTAGGAATGCATTAGCAAATGCCATCCCGGCTATCGTAGAAGCATTATGCACTTTTTCTCGGGCAAGTTCATCATTTCCATTTCGATAGGCTCTTGGCAGGTAGTCAAATACAAGTTGAATTGCTTTCATTGCTAATCCATCTGTATAGTCGTTTGCCATGACAGAAACATAGGCTTCTATCGCATGTGTTAAGACATCCATTCCTGTATCAGCTGTTACAGACGGTGGTACAGACTGTACGTATACAGGGTCGATAATGGCTACGTCAGGAGTTAATTCATAGTCTGCTAAAGGATATTTGACGTTATTTTTTTTATCAGTAATTACTGCAAATGAGGTGACTTCAGAGCCAGTTCCAGAAGTCGTTGGAATCGCAACAAACTTTGTTTTGTTTCCTAACTTCGGATATTTATATACTCGTTTACGAATATCAAGAAACTTTTGTTTTAAGCCTTGGAAATCAAGGTCTGGATACTCATAGAAAACCCACATTCCTTTTGCAGCATCCATGGCTGATCCTCCACCCAGGGTTATAATAACATCAGGCTCAAATGCCTTCATCGCTTCCGCACCGGCCATTACAGTTTCAATAGATGGGTCTGGTTCTACATCTGAAAAAATCTCATATTGTACTTTTTCCTCGCGCTTATTTAAATAATAAAGAACTTTATCTACATACCCCATTTTAATCATCATGGCATCTGTAACGATCATCGCACGAGAAATATCCGGCATTTTTTCTAAATACTGTGTAGAATTTTTTTCAAAGAAGATTTTTGGTGGAACTTTGAACCATTGCATATTGTTTTTCCTGTTTCCTACTTTTTTATAGTTCACAAGATTAACTGTACCAACGTTCTGAGACACAGAGTTAGAACCATATGAGCCGCAACCTAATGTTAAAGATGGAAGGTAACCATTATATATATCGCCTATTGCCCCTTGTGAAGATGGAGAATTGGCAATAATTCTTCCGGCTTTCATACGTAAGGCAAAATCACGAACGACATTGTCATTGGCTGAGTGGATCACAGCCGTGTGACCCAGGCCACCAAACTCTAACATTTCTTCGGCACGATCAAACCCTTCTTTTATATCTTTTACTTTAAAGCAAGCTAGGATCGGGCTTAGCTTTTCTCTTGATAACGGTGATTCTGGTCCAACTGTTTTCAACTCAGCAATTAATATCTTCGTATCAGGATGAACACTTAATCCTGCCATTTTTGCGATTTCTGCTGCTGGCATCCCTACAATTTTTGGATTCACCGCACATGTATTTTCATTGATAGCTAGTTCTTCAATTAGTTTCCGTTCATTGTTCGTTAAGAAATAACAATTATTTTTAATTAACTCATTTTTAGTCTGTTCGTAGATGACTTGATCAATAATAACTGCTTGTTCGGAAGCACATATCATACCGTTATCAAATGTTTTAGACAGAATTAAATCATTCACTGCTTGCTTAATATTTGCTGTTCTTTCGATATAGCAAGGTACATTCCCTGGCCCGACTCCTAAAGCCGGCTTCCCAGTACTATAAGCCGATTTAACCATTCCAGCTCCACCTGTCGCTAAAACAACGGCAACACCTGGATGATTCATTAGTTGTTGCGTTGCTTCAATAGATGGTTTCTCAATCCATTGAATGCATCCTTCAGGCGCTCCAGCTTTAAGTGCTGCTTCATAAAGTATTTCGGCTGCTTTTTGACTGCATTTTTGAGCGGATGGATGAAAAGCAAAAATAATCGGGTTTCTTGTTTTGATTGATATAAGAATTTTAAACAACGTCGTTGAAGTTGGATTCGTAACCGGGGTTACCCCAGCTATAACTCCTACTGGTTCGGCAATTTCAATCATTTCTTCATGTTCGTTTTCAGCAACAATACCTACTGTTTTATCGTACTTGATGGCATGATAAATGTATTCTGTTGCGAACATATTTTTGATAATTTTATCTTCGTAGACGCCTCTGTTTGTTTCCTCTACCGCCATCTTAGCTAACTGCATGTGTTGATCTGCCCCTGCCAAAGCCATCTCTTTTACAATGGTGTCAATGTGATTTTGATCAAAATTTAAAAATGCTTTATGGGCTTTTTTAGCTTTTTCCACCAACCTGTTAACCTCTTGTACAGCCTCTGTCACATTTTTTAATTTTTTCTCGTCAACGGCCATTTTAATTCCTCCTTTTAATTCATTGTGAAGCATTTCACAATTGTTTTTAAAAAAATATAATGGTAGTAGCCTTTTACAAATTTAGTATATCGTACATAATTTTATAAAGCTATAGTTATATTGTGAAAATATTCACATTCACAATGTTTCCGTTTTCATTATGGCTATTTAGTGAATTACGCTCACCTTTTATTGCTTTATGTAAACGAAATCCCCCAGTGTATTGGAGGATTTCGTCTGACATTAAGAAATAGGCTGTTTGCTATTGGCAGTACTTTTTAATAAAGTTATTGATATTAGTTTCTTAATGAAATATTCCAGATCTGCTTGCTCATACTCCGCTAAATGAAAAGAGTAATTATGATGAAGGTTCCATTTTTGTAAAATATATTGAATCCTCTCTGCATCTCTTTCTGTTAACATGTCATCATCACAAAGGATTTCTGTAAAAAGATAACCTGTATTCCAATCTACACACGTTTGGAAATCTATACTTAACTTAAATACATCGTTTCTAAGAGTATCTTCATTTAAGGAATTAACTTCTGTCATACACACAGTTAACAAATCTGGCCATTGCATCAATTCATGACGTTTCTGATAGGTTATTTGAATGAGACCTTCATAACGAAGTTGGTGGCGGTAATAAATTTGAAATACTCTTTCTTTGCAGTTGGGGGACTCACCCTCTACTTTAGAGACTTGTTGATCCGAAACAAGTAAGGAAAAGTCGTCCCAGGAAGTGTTCAAGTCTGCACCTAAGAATCCTTCTGTGAAAACAAGCAGTGCATCATGATACTTAGATCTTTCAATTCGATTTTTAAGGTTTATTTCCGTACTTTCTTGTTGTTCTATCACCTTTTTAGCAAGTGTTAAATCAATTTCGTACCAAGAAACATTAAAGTGATCAAGCATATTTTTATAAGCGGTAGGTATATTTTTCGCCCCTAGGATGACTTGTGAAATATTTGTTTTTTGTAGGAACATTTTTGAAAACTCATCCATAAAATAACCTAGTTCTTCTGAGGATAGATTTCCGTGAAAAAAATAAACTATTTTTTGTTTGTGGTTGTCCGTATACTCTAATTTAGTCATCCTTTGCGAAAAAAATGTTGTTGAATTTTTAAAGGAAAAATTAGATTCAACAACTAATTGTGGATATTTTTTCATAAGCATTACTAGGTCTTGGTCTGGTCGCATTTTTTCTGAACATCCTTTCTAATGGTCACTCACTTGAGCGTCCCACTAAATAAATTATCCTATATGAGTCAGGAATAAACCTTTTATTCTTCTAAGTAGAAAATACACATACCTTAAATAGTTAGGATATTCGAAACGCATTTCCACTCCTCCCTTTCTTTATGGACCCTGTATATAGTGTATGCGCCGATTTTTAAGATTAGAACAATTCTTTTAAAACCTCGTATTTCAATGGAATAAATGATATAATTTTCAAGGTAATTTAATGCAAAGGATGAGGTAAATGATAAATGTAACAGATGTCAGCTTGCAATTTGGAGATCAAAAGCTGTTTGAGGACGTTAATATTAAATTCACTCCAGGAAATTGTTATGGATTAATCGGTGCAAACGGTGCTGGTAAGTCTACCTTTATAAAAGTTTTATCTGGAGAAATAGAATCACAAACTGGAAAAGTGAGCATGCCTCCGGGTCATCGTATGGCTGTTTTAAAGCAAAATCATTTCGAGTATGAAGAGCAGATAGTACTTGAAGTAGTAATGATGGGTCATAAACGTTTATATGACGTGATGAAGGAAAAAGATGCTATTTATATGAAAGAAGATTTCTCTGATGAAGACGGTATGAAAGCAGCTGAACTTGAAGGAGAATTCGCGGAAATGAACGGTTATGAAGCAGAGTCTGATGCTGCAGTTCTTCTTAAAGGACTAGGAATCAGTGATAATCTTCAAAGTAAGAAGATGTCAGAACTAACTGGTGGCCAAAAGGTTAAAGTACTTTTAGCTCAAACGTTATTTGGTAATCCTGATGTACTTCTCCTTGATGAGCCTACAAACGGACTGGATATTGAAGCTATTCAATGGTTAGAGGATTTTCTATTCAATTTTAAGAATACCGTCATTGTTGTTTCCCACGATAGACACTTTTTAAATAATGTTTGTACTCATATAGCTGATCTTGATTTCGGTAAGATCAAAGTATTTATAGGGAATTATGATTTTTGGTATGAATCCAGCCAACTAGCATTGAAATTAGCTCAAGAAAAGAACAAGAAAAAGGAAGAAAAAATCGAGGAATTACAAGCTTTCGTTGCTAGATTTAGCGCTAACGCTTCAAAATCGAAGCAGGCTACTTCCCGTAAAAAAGCATTGGAAAAAATCGAGTTGGACGACATTAAGCCGTCATCAAGGAAATATCCTTATGTAGCCTTCAATTCTGAAAGGGAAATTGGAAATGACTTGTTAACTGTCAACCACCTAACTAAAACGATCGATGGTGAAAAGGTATTAAATGACGTTAGCTTTATTCTCAATAAAGATGATAAAGTATCATTAGTAGGGCCTAACGAGAATGCAAAAACAGTATTAATGAAAATTCTTGCGGGGGAAATGGAACCGGACAGTGGTTCTTATAAATGGGGAGTAACAACATCTCAAACGTATTTCCCGAAAGATAACGCAGAGTATTTTGAAGGATCTGAGTTAAGTCTTATTGATTGGCTGCGCCAATATTCACCGGAGGATCAAACGGAAACATTTTTACGTGGTTTCCTTGGCCGTATGCTCTTTTCAGGAGAAGAAGCTAAGAAGAAAGCGAGTGTTCTTTCCGGGGGCGAAAAGGTTCGCTGCATGTTATCCAGAATGATGTTAAGTGGAGCGAATGTGCTTATGTTGGATGAACCGACAAACCACTTGGATTTAGAATCAATTACAGCATTAAATAATGGCTTAATTAATTTCAAAGGTTCTATCATCTTTGCGACACATGACCATCAGTTTAATGAATCTATCGCCAATCGCATTATTGAAATACAAGATGAAGGTGTCTTAGATAAAGAGATCTCTTATAATGAGTATCTTGAGTTAAAGAAAGTAAAAAAATAGGTAATTGAAAGAGCAAACACCAAAAGGTATTTACCTTCTGGTGTTTTTGT